>NZ_JBEXZS010000072.1:0-69367 GCF_040593685.1 Methylobacterium sp. EM32
GCCGGGGGTGAGGGTGACACGCTTCAGTGTGAAGCTATGACCGTCGTGCTGGCAGCGTGACGCACTGCGTCTTATTCGGCAGCGTGTCACCCTCACCCCTACCCCTCTCCCACACGGGAGAGGGGATCCCGCGCTTGACTTGTTTCGGAACAGACCAAGTGGAGACGGGAGGAGTGGCTTTCCGCCGAGATGGGAACGGCCCCATCCGCGCAAGATTGCCGCGAAGACGAAGGCACCCGCGCAGCGCTTGCCGCGTTCCTGCGATCCGCACGGGCCCGGCCGTCACTGAACCGTCAAGGAGCCGTGATTGCCTCGGGGCGAACCAGCGTGCAGCCCCGGTCCGTCCCGGCGAGGCTGCCGGGAGGACGAGACCGCGATGACGGACCACCACACCCTGACCCGCCGCACCACCCTGGCTGGCGCCACGGCCCTGGCGCTCGCGCCCCTCGCGGCGCGGGCGCAGGGCGCGCCGGGGACGGGTCAGGGAGCCGGACAGGTCACCGGCCTCGTCTACGAGGACCGGGGCGGCAAGGGACGGCGCGGACCCGACGATCCGGGCCTGCCCGACGTGCTGGTCTCGAACGGCCGCGAGGTGGTCCGCACCGGCGCGGACGGGCGCTACACCCTGCCGGTCGGCGACGAGGCGGTGATCTTCGTGATCAAGCCGACGGGCTTCGGCCTGCCGCCCGGGCCCGACGGCCTGCCGCGTTTCTCCACCATCCACCAGCCGGCCGGCACGCCGCCGGACCTGGCCCTGCGCTATCCCGGCATCGCGCCGACCGGGCCGCTGCCGGCCTCCGTCGATTTCGGCCTGGTGCGACGCCCGGAGAGCGGCGACTTCGACGTGGTGCTGTTCACCGATCCGCAGCCCGAGAGCCACGCCGAACTGACCTTCGTGCGCGAGACCGCCATCGCCCGGGTGCTCGGGATGCGGGACGGCTCGAACAAGATCGCCTTCGGCATGACCACCGGCGACGTGCTGTTCGACGATCTCTCGCTCTATCCGCGCCAGAATCGCCTCGTCGCCCAGATGGGCCTGCCGTGGTTCCACATCGGCGGCAACCACGACCTCAACTTCGAGGCGCCGGACGCTCGCCACTCCCGCGAGACCTTCAAGCGCAGCTTTGGGGCGCCGTACTACGCGCTGGAATACGGCGGCGTATTGTTCCTGATGCTCGACAACGTCCATTACCTCGGCGCCCACACCGCCACGGGGACCCGGGGCGGGCGCTACGAGGGCCGGATCGGCGAGCGCCAGCTCGCCTTCGTCGAGAACCTGCTGAAGCAGGTTCCCACCGACCGCCCGGTGGTGGCGGCGATGCACATACCGCTCGCCAGCGATCTCGGGCCGGACGATCCCGGCATCAGCACCGCCGACCGGGTGCCGCTGCTGCGGCTCCTCGCCGGACGCCCGTCCCTCAGCGTCTCCGGCCACACCCACACCACCGAGCACCATTATCTCGGCCCCGACGGGCGACCGGGAGCGACCGGCGAGGACGCCCACCACCACCACGTGCTCACCGCCGTCTCGGGCTCGTGGTGGAGCGGCCCGCCGGACCGGCGCGGCATCGCCACCGCCGACAGCCGCGACGGCACGCCGCACGGCTTCCACCTGCTCAGCGTCACCGGCGGACGGTCCATCACCACCCGCTACGTCCCGGCGAGCGACGATGCGGGACGACAGATGCGGATCGTGCTGGAGAGCCAGTTCCACGCCGACGACCTCGCCCGCCTGCCCGACACGCGGCTCTACGAGCTGCTCGGCGCCACCATCACGGCCGAGAGCGCGGGCGGCACCAACGTGGTGGTCAACCTGTTCGACGGCGGGCCGCGCAGCCGGGCGTCGTTCCGCATCGGCGACGGGCCGCTCGTGGCGATGACCCGGACGCGCCGGCCCGACCCGTTCGTCGCCGCGCTCTACGCCCGCAACGCCGCCACGAAGAAGTCCTGGGTGAAGGCCGAGCCGTGCTCGCATCTCTGGGTCGCGCGCCTGCCGCGGGACCTGAGGGCCGGCACCCACCGCCTCACCGTCGAGGCGACCGACGAGTACGGCCGCCCGCACCGCGACGCGCTGGTGCTCGAGGTGCTGGACGGGGCGGGCAGGGCCGGCTGACGGCCGGCCCGCGCCGGCGAGGGAGCGTCACGATCGCGCTGCCATCGCGACGCTCTCTCGCTCATTGATTTTGCCGCATGTCCTGTGACGAACCGGCATCCACGTCGTCGGACGATGCTCTCGCGGTCACAGCCGGCTGGGCAGGGAGATCACCGCGTCGACCGTCTCCTTGATGGCGCGGCCGGCCGGGGCGAAATCGGGCATCGGCACGCCGAGGAAGCGGGTCGGCTCCTCTGCTGCCGGCGCCGCGGCCGGCTGGGCGGCGGCGCTGCGCTGATGCGCGTCGGGCTTCTCGCGCCGGGCGACCGGCTTCTCGGCCGGGCGCTTCTCGGCCGCGACCTTCTCTGCGGCCGCCTTCTCGGCGGCGTGCTTCGCCGGGGCGGGCTTTGCCGGCTCCGCCTTGGCCTCCCGGGCCGGCGCGGGTCTCGGCGTCGCCTTCGGCTCGGCCTTCGCCGCGGGCGGCGGGGCGACGGGTTTGGGGTCGACCTTGGGCTCCACCTTGGCCTGCACCGCCCGGGCCGGCGGCAGCGGTGCGGGCTCGCGCGGCGCCGGGACGGCGCGGGGCATTGCGGCCTCGCCGGCTGCCTTGGCTTCGCGGACCGGGGCCGGCCGGGGCGTCTCCGGCGCCTTCGAGGTGGCGGGCACGGGTTGGAACGCGGCGGCAGTGCCGGTCGCGGCCACGTCGGAGGCCGGCGACCAGGAGCCCCGCATTGGCGAGGTCTGTGCCAGCGATCCCGGCACGGGAGCGCTCTGCGGCGGCGCCGTCGCCACGGTCGAGGCCGGATCGAGCAGGGCGGCGGGGACCGCCGACGCCGTCGGCCCTTGACCGCTCGCCGGCGGGGGGACCGGTACCTGAACGGTGGATGCCTGAACGATGGGAACCTGGCGCACCGGATTCGTCCGCAGGGCCGGGATGCCGTCCTTGATCTCCGGCATCTCGGCGACGCGGCCGAAATGCACCTCCGGGGGGCGCGGCCGCAGCAGGTCGCTGATCGTCGGATAGGCCGCCGCGGCGAGGCCGGCGCAGCCGCCGATCCCGACCACGGCCAGGGCCGCCAGTATCGCCGGACGGCCGAGGCGCGCGCGAACGCTCTCGTGCGGGTCCCGGCGCGGCTGGCGCACCTCCGACGGGTCGATCTCCACTGGCATCATGGCACGGGCTCTCCGATGACCTGCCCTCAACCATGATCAGAACCACCGAATCAGGCGTGAAGATGTCGGTGGAAAACACGCGTCCTGTGGATAACCTCGCGAAATCCCGCGAGACGTCGGGGCGATCCACGATTGACTCGCGGCAGGCGCGGGCGCTTCTACGGCTTCGAGGGGGCGTCGGGATCGGACGCGAGGACGGGTGCAGACGAGAACGAAGATGGCGATCGGCCTGATCGCGGCCGTCTTGGTGGCGGGAACCACCGCATTCCTGGTGGCCCGGCACCGGGCCGGCGGCGGGCAGGGCGTAGCGGCCTTCCGGGAGGCCCGGGCCTTCGCGGTCTCGAGCGAGCTCAAGCAGATCGACGGCCCCTACGGGCTGCTCCTCGGCGATTCGCAGATGGAGCGCCTCCACCTGCCGACCCTGTGCGGGCATCCCGCCGTCAACGCCGCCATCGCCGGTACGCGGATCTCCGGCCTGCGGGCGGTGGCGGACTGGATCGCGCTGCCCCGGCCGCCGGAGGTGGTCGTGGTGACCATCGGCACCAACGACCTCACCCAGCGCCAGCGCTCCGGACGGGACACGGCGGCCGAGCAGTTCCGGGGGGAGGCGAGGGCGCTGTTCGCCGACCTCGTGCCCCGCGCCCGGCGCGTCGTTGCCACCGCGGTGCCGCCCTTCGATGCCGCACGGCCCGGGGTCGGGAAGTTCTACGACGTCGCCGCCGCGCCGGCCTATTCGGCGATCCTGTCGGAGGAATGCGCCCGCGCCGGCTGCCGCTTCGTCGACGCCTTCGCGGACCTGCGCGACGCGGCCGGCACGGGCCGGTCGCCGGACGGGGTCCATCTCGGCCTCGACTCCGCCGCGCGGGACCGCATCGCCGCGCGCCTGGAGGAGGTGGCCTGCCCTGATCCTGCCGCCCAGTCGCGCTGACGCGGTTCCGGGGTGCTGCCGGACGACAATGGTTAAGATTTACTTGCCTTGAGGGTGCTCTCGTCCACCCTCCTACCACCTAGGACTGTGCAACCGCACCTCCATTCGGAGCGCCACCCTATTCGACGTCGCGCAGCGGCAAGTGCCGAAATGATTTCGATGCTGCTCTGGCAGATCATGGTCCGGTGGCGATTTTGCCCAGGAAAGCTTTTGGAGTCGGCATCAGGCTCTTGGACAAAACGCGTCCTTGGGTTAGCAGAAGCAGGATTCGGGATTTACCCGATTCGGCTGGGCGCGGGCGGCGCCCGCGGCGTGACCGAGGTCGCGCCCGGGCGTCACGCGGGTGCCGGCCACCTCACGCTCGACGCGATGGCGTAGGAGAGTTGATGACGGCGCGGACCGCGCACCCGATCGCGGGCATCCCGGTCGACAGACCGGGCGATGCCCTCGGCCGTGCGCTTCCGGAGAGCGAGCCGGGGATGAGCGGGCTGCCGTCGCGCCTGATCCTCGACGCGTTGCCGCAGAAGATCTGGATGCTCGACCGCGACGGGGCGGTCCGCTTCGCCAACCGGTCGGCACGGGAGATCGGCTCCAGCCTGGGCGAGCCCGACGGCTGGGACAGCGTGATTCACCCGAAGGACCGCAACCGCGCCGCGGCGGCGCGCAGCTCCGCCATCCGCTCCGGCCAGCCCTATGACCTCACGATCCGCCTGCGCGACACCAGCGGGCGCTGGCACTGGCACCAGACCGACGTGGTGCCGATCCGCGAGGGCGCCGGCATCACCGGCTGGATGATGACCGCCGCCGATGTCGACGACGTCGTGGCCGACAATCAGGCGCTGGAGGCCACCACCAACCTGCTGCTCCTCACCCACAAGGCCGCCGGCGTCGGCCTGTGGGACTGGAACATGCGCACCGGCGCGCTCTCGCTCTCGGCGGAGGGCGCGCGCCTGCACGGCCTCTCGGCGCAGGCCTGCATCATCACCTCCTCGGCCTGGACCGGGCTAGTCCATGCCGACGATCGCGCCATGCTGTGGGACGCGGTCACCAAGGCGGTCACCACCCGCACGCCGTTCTCCGTCGACGTGCGGGTGACGGCCGAGCACGGCGGCACCCGCTGGATCCAGAGCCTCGGCCGCGTCCTCGACGACGCCCACGGGTTGAGCGGGCGCATCGTCGGCCTGACCCTCGACATCACCGCCCGCAAGCGCGCCGAGCAGGCCCTGTCCCACGCCAAGGAGGGCGCCGAGCAGGCCAACCGCGCCAAGTCGGATTTTTTGGCGATGATGAGCCACGAGATCCGCAACCCGCTCAACGCGGTCCTGGGCTACACCGAGCACATGCTCAGCCGCTCGCGCGAGCCCGAGACCCTGCGCCACCTCGCCGCCGTCCAGGAGGCCGGCGAGATCCTGATCCGGGTCGTCGACGACGTGCTCGACGTGGCGCAGATCGAGGCCGGCCAGGTCGCCCTCGATCCCGAATCCTTCCTCCTCGCCGACCTGATGGAGGGCACCGCCGCCGTCGCCCGGGGCGCGGCCTCGCGCAAGGGCGTGGCGGTGGAGGTGCTGCGCGACCCCGCCACCCCGACCCTGGTGCTCGGCGATGTCGGACGCCTGCGGCAGGTGCTGCTCAACCTCCTGACCAACGCGGTGAAGTTCACCCCGGCGGGCCGGGTGGTCCTGGCGGTGAGCCCCGACACCGCGCGGGGCGGGGAAGGGCGGCTGCTCTTCACGGTGAGCGACACCGGCATCGGCATGTCGGCGGCGCAGCAGGAACGGCTGTTCGTGCCCTTCGGCCAGGGCGACGAATCGATCCGGCGCCGCTTCGGCGGCAGCGGGCTCGGCCTCGTCATCTGCCGCCACCTCGTCGAGCTGATGGGCGGGCAGATCGGCGTCACGAGCGAGCCGGGGCGCGGGACCCGGATGTGGTTCTCCGTGCTGCTGCCCCCGGCCTGAGCACCATTCGCCGAAGCGGTCGCCGGTTCGGCGGCGAAAATAATGCAAAAACAAGAAACCAAGCAGAGTTGCCCAGGACAACTCTGCTTGGGAGGCCGGTTCCGGCGCGCGCTCGGACCTCTCGGCGTGGCGGTTCGATGGGCTGATGAGGATGGGATACGGGAGGTGACCAACCGCTCGCGAGCGGACGTTCCGCATCCGGCACCGCGTTGACCGTCACCGTCTTCACTTCGGACGGGCACGGGCGGATCAACAGTCAGGTGAGCGAGGCGAGCAGCTGCGATAAGCTCCGATTCCCGAAGTCGGAGTCCGGAGCCGTGAGCATGGCTGAGCGCTTGTCCCAGATCCGGACGATGATTCCGCCGACCGATTGTGCGGTCGCCTCCTGGTATCCGGGCGCGGACCTCGTCGACGCCTTCGCGGTGACGCTGCCCGGGCCGGGACCGCACGACCTATCGCGGCTGGCGCAGGACGGGCTCTCGAACCCGGCGCCCTGGATCACCGCAGCCATGGCGCTGCGCGACGCGGCCGTGCGCCTCTTCGGCGTTCGGACGTCGGGTGAGATGAGGGCCCGTCTGAAGGCCGACGGCCGGGACCGGATCGACTTCTTCCCGGTCCTCTCTCGGTCCGAGCGCGAGATCGTCCTGGGAGAGGACGACCGCCATCTCGATTTTCGCCTGTCGCTTCGTCTCAGCCGACGCCTGGACGGGCAGACGGACCTCGTCGCCACCACGGTCGTGCGCTGCCACAACCGGCTCGGCCGCGCCTATCTCGCAGCCATCATGCCCGGGCACGTCCTTGTCGTCCGCTCCGTCCTGCAACGGGCCGCGGCATTCCAGCCGGGCAGGGTCGTTGCATGATGGACCTTGCAGTCAATTAGGATCGTCCGGGGGATGGCAACGGGTCGAAAACGGCGCTGCGGCACAGCCGAGCCGATCCGGTTTCGCTCCCGAAACCCGGTTCAGTTCCGGCCCCCGACCAGCTATGGACCGTCCTATGCAATGGACGGATGACGGGCTGGTTCTCGGGGCGCGGCGGCACGGCGAGACCGGCGTCGTCCTCGAACTGATGACGGCCGAGCACGGCCGGCATCTCGGCCTCGTCCATGGCGGGCGCTCGCGCCGGATGCAGCCGGTGCTCCAGCCCGGCAACCTCTTGCGGGCGGTGTGGAGGGCGCGGCTCGACGAGGGGCTGGGCTCCTACGCCGTCGAGCCGATCGTGAGCGCCAGCGCCCGGCTGATCGGCTCGCGCCTCGCGCTCTACGGCATCGGCTACGCCGCAGGCCTGCTGCGGCTGCTGCCCGAGCGCGATCCGCATCCCGCGCTGTACGCGGCAGCAACCGTGCTGATCGAGCACCTGCACGAGCCCGAGATCGCCCCCGCCCTGATGGTGCGGTTCGAGCTCGCGATGCTCGCCGAACTCGGCTTCGGCCTCGACCTCTCGGCCTGCGCCGCCACCGGCACCAACGAGTACTTGGCTTATGTTTCGCCGAAGAGCGGGCGGGCGGTGAGTGCGGCCGCCGGCGAGCCCTGGCGCGACCGGCTGCTCGCGCTGCCCGACTTCCTGGTCGACCGCCCCGACCGACGCGGCCTCAACGTGCCGACGGCGCGGGACATCAAGCAAGGATTTACCTTAACGGGTTATTTCCTCGACCAGCACATCTGGGGCCCACGCGACCTCGCCGAGCCCGAGGAGAGGGTGCGGTTCGTCGCCCTCGGCACAGCCGGGTCCACGTGATTCCTCCGCTCCGGCGAATGCAGAGCGTTCGCCGGAGCGGAGGCAAGCCCGAACGGGCGCCGGCGCTGATGCGCCGGACGCCTTCGCGCAGGCGAAGGCACCAATCGAGCGCAAGGAGGGGTTGTCTCGCCTTCCTGGCAATCGGCATATGTTCGTGTTATGTTCTCATCTTGAGACCGCCGAAACCGTGAGTTGACGTCCGCCCATGGGAAAGCCCTTCGAGCCACCCT
The DNA here is from genome assembly GCF_040593685.1 of Methylobacterium sp. EM32. Classification (NCBI taxonomy): domain Bacteria; kingdom Pseudomonadati; phylum Pseudomonadota; class Alphaproteobacteria; order Hyphomicrobiales; family Methylobacteriaceae; genus Methylobacterium; species Methylobacterium sp. EM32. Next base: position 8,116 of record NZ_JBEXZS010000072.1, read on the forward strand.
CCGACCGCGACGGGATCGAGAACGTCGACCTGAAGGCGGCGCTTGAGGAGCGCTATCTCGCCTACGCGCTCTCGACGATCATGCACCGGGCGCTGCCCGATGCCCGCGACGGCCTCAAGCCGGTGCACCGGCGTATCTTGCACGCGATGCGGCTGCTCCGCCTCGATCCCGGCAGCGCCTACAAGAAGTGCGCCCGCGTCGTCGGCGACGTGATCGGCAAGTATCACCCGCACGGCGACGTCGCGGTCTACGATGCGCTCGTGCGCCTCGCGCAGGACTTCGCCCAGCGCTATCCGCTGGTCGACGGCCAGGGCAATTTCGGCAACATCGACGGCGACAACCCGGCGGCGCAGCGGTACACCGAGTGCCGGATGACGGAGGTCGCCCGCCTCCTCCTCGAGGGGATGGACGAGGACGCGGTCGATTTCCGCCCGAACTACGACGGGCAGGAAGAGGAGCCGGTCGTCCTGCCGGCGGCCTTCCCGAACCTCTTGGCCAACGGCTCCCAGGGCATCGCCGTCGGCATGGCGACCTCGATCCCGCCGCACAACGTGGCGGAACTGTGCGAGGCCGCGCTCTACCTCATCACCCACCCGGCCGCGACCTCCGAGCAGCTGACCACCTTCGTCAAGGGACCCGACTTCCCGACCGGCGGCATCGTGATCGATTCCGCGGCCTCGATCGCCGAGGCCTACCGCACCGGGCGCGGCGGCTTCCGGGTGCGGGCGCGCTGGCAGAAGGAGGATCTCGGCCGCGGCACCTGGGCGGTGGTCGTCACCGAGATCCCCTACGGCGTGCCGAAGGCGCGGCTGATCGAGAAGATGGCCGAGCTTCTCCAGGAGAAGAAGCTGCCGCTGCTCGCCGACGTGCGCGACGAATCGGCCGAGGACGTGCGGGTGGTGCTGGAGCCGCGCTCGCGGACCGTCGATCCCGTGGTGCTGATGGAATCGCTGTTCCGGCTCACCGAGCTGGAGAGCCGCATCTCGCTGAACATGAACGTGCTGGTCGGCGGCACGGTGCCCCGGGTGATCGGCCTCGCCGAGGCCCTGCGCGAATGGCTCGACCACCGCCGGGTCGTGCTCCAGCGCCGCTCGCGCCACCGCCTCGCCCAGATCGAGCGCCGGCTCGAGATCCTCGGCGGCCTGCTCATCGTCTATCTCGACCTCGACCGGGTGATCCAGATCATCCGCGAGGAGGACGAGCCGAAAGCCGAGCTGATGCGGGTCTTCGAGCTGACCGAGTTGCAGGCCAACGCCATCCTCGACACGCGGCTGCGCTCCTTGCGGAAGCTGGAGGAGATGGAGCTGAAGCGCGAGCACGACGCGCTGACCAAGGAGAAGGCCGATCTCGACGGGCTGATGGGCTCCGACGAGAAGCAGTGGAAGTCGATCGCGACCCAGATCCGGGCCGTGCGCAAGACCTACGGTCCCGAGACCCCGCTCGGCCGCCGCCGCACCACGCTCGAGAACCCGCCCGACACCTCCGGCATCGATTTTTCGGAGGCGATGGTCGAGCGCGAGCCGATCACCGTGATCGTCTCGCAGAAGGGCTGGATCCGGGCGCTCAAGGGCCACGTCGCCGACCTTTCGGGTGTCCAGTTCAAGGGCGACGACACGCTCAAGGTGAGCTTCCCGACCGAGACGACCGCCAAGATCCTGGTGCTGGCCTCGAACGGCAAGGTCTTCACCCTGGAGGCGGCGAAGCTCCCCGGCGGGCGCGGCTTCGGCGATCCAATCCGCCTGATGGTCGACATGGACGAGGGGTCCGAGATCGTCACCGTCTGGGCGCACAAGCCCGGCGTGAAGCTGCTGCTCGCCACCACCGACGGGCGCGGCTTCGTCACCCCGGCCGATGGGCTCGTGGCCAATACCCGGAAGGGTAAGCAGGTGATCGGGCTCGACGAGCCGGCCACCGCCAGCCTCGTTCTCGAAGTGGGGGAGGGCGACCACGTCGCGGTCTGCGGCACCAACCGCCTGCTGACGGTCTTCCCCCTCGCGGAGATCCCCGAGATGGTCCGCGGCAAGGGCGTGCGGCTGCAGAAGTATCGAGACGGCACGCTCGACTCGGTGGTGATCTTCCGCCTCGCCGACGGCCTGACCTGGCCCGACAGCGCCGGGCGCACCCGCTCGGAGGCCGGCGAGGAGCTGGCGAAGTGGGTCGGCCATCGCGGCGGCGCCGGCGCGATGGCGCCGCGGGGCTATCCTAAAGCCAATCGCCCGTGACCCGGGCCCGGATCGCGCATGGCGGGCGGGCTGCAACCCGAGGGAACGGGTGAGGACGAAGCCGACGAGGAGCGTTTACGGCTCGCCCGCGACATCCTCGTCCACAACGAGCAGGTGAAGCTGACCGCGAACCTGATGAATATCGGCGCGGCCGGTTTCACCATCACGGGCATCGTCGCCCCGCTCACCGCCGCCATGGCGACGACGGGCCGCGTCACTGCGCCCGCCCTCGCGCTGATGGCCGTTTGGTTCGTGCTCGGCGTTGGTCTACACTTCGGTGCGAGGCTGACGTTGACCAACCTGCGATGATGAGCCTGACGACCTACGCCCTGGTTCTGGTGCCCTGTCTCGTGGGAGGCGCGGCGGCGCTCGGCGTGGTCGGTCTGCGCCGGTCGGCCGCCCGGCTCGACCGGCGGGCGGCGCGGATCGCAGCGGATACGGTGCCGCCACGCCATCCCCGCGAGTACCGCCCCCGGGCCGTCCGGCGCGCGGCCGGGCGCTGATCCGACACACGGCCCGCTGCTCTCCGCCACCATTGCCAGATCGTGGGAGACGGCCACAGTGCGGTGACTGGAGCGGATGGTGCCGCTCCGTCCGATTCAGAACCTGTTTTAATTCGCCCGACAGTCTTGATTCCCTCCGGGTCATTCCGGGGCCGCGCAGCGGAGCCCGGAATCCAGAACCGCGAATGGTTCAGGATAAAGCGGGCGATGTTCCGCCTTGTTCTCGACTACCTGGGTGTCTGGATTCCGGGCTCCGCTGCGCGGCCCCGGAATGACCCGGAGAGTGTCAATTCTTTAACAGCCACTCAAACTGGCTCTCAGGCTGTGCCCGCCTGTTCAACGACCAGAGTTGCGAGAATCTGGGAGAGTACCGGCCAAGCGTCCTCCGCTGATAGCGTTGCGTCCTTCGACGCCGTCGTGCCCGTCGCCGCGTGGTACCGACGCACAAGCTCGTAGCCGAGCGAGTAGCCACCGCTCCAGGGCCATGCCGGGTCAGAGCGATCACTGTAGAACCAGCGGCCATGATTGTACGCGGTGTGGAACTACTTCTCGAATCGGCCCGCGAATTACATGTTTGCATTTATTTTTTTATGATACTTTGCGAATAATTCACATAGAAAATGGTTTTAGTAAATCAACATCTGATACATTAAGCAAAGAAACCCCTGATTTTTCGGCCGTAATTTTTATCAAGCTAAGAAGAGAATCATTCTTTTTGCTGCTATCATGTTCACGAAAATCGCGCAGATGCCGCATTATCGTATGATCGTCGCCGAACAAACTAGGAATAGCGTTCAACGCAGCAAAAAAAACGACCTTCGCATCGGACGTGCTATTTCCAGAAATTACGAACCGATATGAAATCAAATCGACGACACATTTTATTCGCAATCTCTTCAATTCAGAAACTCGAAGATATTTTACACTTAAACTTGCAGCTAAAAATACCGCAAATAATGTCGCCACGGCGCCCACGAAGGCAGCGATTAATTCTTTATTTTGAATTAAATCTATCATATTATTCTAGGCCCGAAATTCGATGAATTAGAAACAAGTAACATGTAATCACACCCACTGCCCCGCAGCCCCCTCCGCCGCCCGGCGGATCGCCGCGATGTTGTCGGCATAGGCCTCGCGCCCGCCCTTGAAGGTGGCCGAGCCCGCGACGAGGGCGTTCGCCCCGGCCCGCACCACCGCCGGCGCCGTCTCCGGCGTCACGCCGCCATCGACCTCGATGTCGATGTCGCGGCCGGCGGTCATGGCGCGCACCCGCGACACCGTCTCGCAGACCGAGCCGATGAAGCTCTGGCCGCCGAAGCCCGGATTGACCGTCATGCACAGCACGAGGTCGACCATGTCGAGCACCGGCTCGACCAGGCTCGCCGGCGAGCCTGGGTTGATCGCGACACCGGCCTTCTTGCCGAGCGCCCGGATGGTCTGGAGCGAGCGGTGCAGGTGGGGACCCGCCTCGGCATGGACCGTGATGATGTCGGCACCGGCCTCCGCGAAGGCCGCGAGGTAGGGATCGGCGGGAGCGATCATCAGGTGGACGTCGAACACCGCGCTCGTGTGCGGGCGCAACGCCTTCACCACGACGGGGCCGAAGGTGAGGTTCGGCACGAAGTGGCCGTCCATCACGTCGATATGGACCCAGTCGGCCCCGGCCGCGACCACGTCGCGGACTTCGTCGCCGAGCCGGGCGAAATCGGCCGACAGGATCGAGGGGGCGATCACCAGGGGACGGGTCATGGCAGAGCCTCTCTAAGACGCGCAAAAGGCCAGGGTTCTCACCCCAGCCCCGCGCAGACACAGGTCTTGTGGAGGACGGATCAGCGCCGGCGGAACTGGCTGCCGCCGCGGAACGGCGGGCGCGGGCCCGAGGAGCGCTCGTCCTTGTGACGGAACACCAGGCGACCCTTCTCCAGGTCGTAGGGCGACATCTCGACGGTGACCCGGTCGCCGGCCAGAGTCTTGATGCGGTTCTTCTTCATCTTGCCGGCCGTGTAGGCCACGATCTCGTGGCCCTGGTCGAGCTGCACGCGGTAACGCGCGTCCGGCAGGATCTCGAGCACGAGACCGTCGAACTGCATCAACTCTTCTTTCGCCATTCACACTCTCCACCCGGGTCGCCGTCGCGGTCGGCGCCGCCGGGAGCACATCTTCGGAATTCGATCGCGACGCGGCCGGCCGTACGGGTGCTCGGCCGAGATGCCGGGCGCGCTGATGGCCTTGTAACGCTCGCTGTGCATGTAAGGTGAGGCGAAGGGACGCGCAAGCCGCGCGTGTGACGCACGCACGGCTTCGTCAACGGAAAACGGCCCGGCGCTCGGGGAGCGCCGGACCGGCCCGAAGGCTCGTGATCGTTACTGGGTCAGCTCGTTGCCGGTATAGTCGATCCGGCCGTCGCCGCCCTTCTTCCACATGTACATCACATAGTCGGGACGGGTGATGTCACCCTTCTTGTCGTAGGAGATGTCGCCGATCACGGTCTTGAACGGCTTGCCCTCGGCCATGTAGGCCGCGACCTTCTTGCCATCGGTCGACTTGGTGGCCTCCATCGCGGCCTTCAGGATTTGCACCGCGGCGTAGGAATACAGGGTGTAGGCCTCGGGATCGATGTTGCGGGCCTTGAAGGCCGCGACCACGTCCTTGGCGTTGGCGTTCTTGCGGGCATCCGGCGAGAAGGTCATCAGCGTGCCGTCGGCGCCCGGGCCGGCGATCTGCGCGAATTCCTTGTCGGTGATGCCGTCGCCGCTCATCAGCGGGGCGTTGAGGCCCTGGTCGCGCATCTGGCGCACGATCAGGCCGGCCTCGGTGTGCAGGCCGCCGTAATAGACCACGTCGGCCTTGGCCTGCTTCAGCTTCGAGACGAGCGCGGAATAATCCTTCTCGCCCGGGTTGATGCCCTCGAACAGCACGTCCTTGCCGCCCTTGGACTTCAGGGTCTTCAGGGTCTCGTCGGCGAGGCCGCGGCCGTAGGGCGTCTTGTCGTGCACGAAGGCGATGTTCTTGCCCTTGAACTTGTCCGCCAGCCAGGTGCCGGCGACCGCGCCTTGCTGGTCGTCGCGGCCGCAGGTGCGGAAGGTGTTCCACAGCTTGCGGTCGGTGTATTTCGGGTTGGTCGAGGCCGGGGTGATCTCGACGATGCCGGATTCGGCGTAGACGTCGGAGGCCGGGATCGAGACGCCCGAGTTGAAGTGGCCGACCACGGCCTTCACGCCCTCGGCGGCGAACTTGTTGGCGACCGAGACGCCCTGCTTCGGATCCGAGGCGTCGTCGCCGATGACCAGGACGATCTTCTGGCCGTTGATGCCACCGGCCTTGTTGATGTCGGTCACGGCCTGCTCGGCGCCGTTCTTGAGCTGGGCGCCGAAGGCGGCGTTGGCACCGGTGATCGGGCCGGCCACGCCGAGCTTGATCTGAGCCTGCGCCGATCCGGCCCAGGCGAGGCCGGCCGCGAGGGCGAAGCCGGCCAGTAGCGTGCGCTTCATCTCTGTACTCCTCTGGGATCGACGGGAAACGTCGGGCTCGCGGGCCCTTTCGGCCGGGAGACCGGGGCGTGGGGACCCCGGATTCGGTGCACCGGGGCTGAAAAGACCCCGGATCGGTGGCAGCCCTCGCGCCGGAGGGCGCGGGGCAGGGGGCGGGCGTTTAAGCCTTCGCCCGCCAGGAGAGCGGGCCGCTGCGCTCGTAGAGCCAGCGGTACTGGGTCGTCATCTGCCGCGCGCGGGTGGCGCGGTAGCCGGCCGAGCCGATGACGAGCAGCACGATCGTGTCGACGACGTAGTAGTGCGGCGACAGGAAGCTGCCCTCGAACAGGGCGTGGTGGATGAAGCGCACGGCGATGCCGAGCAGCAGGAGCGAGACGATCGCCTGCCAGTACGGCTTCCAGCCGAGCGCGATGCCGCGCCCGATCATCCAGGCCATCCAGCCGCCCATCACCACCGTGACGAGCAGGAAGAGCCAGATCGTGCTCTCCTCGTAGAGGATCCCCTGCATCAGTGCCGTCCTCCCTCGAGATAGGCGGCCTTCACCGACGGGTCGTCGAGGAGCTGCTTGCCGGTGCCCGACATGGTGATCGTCCCCGTCACCATGACGTAGCCGCGATGGGCGAGCTTCAGGGCGTGGTAGGCATTCTGCTCGACGAGGAACACCGTCATGCCGTCGCGCTCGTTGAGCTCCTTGATGGCGGAGAAGATCTGCTTGACGATGAGCGGGGCGAGACCCAGCGACGGCTCGTCGAGCATCAGGAGCCGCGGGCGGCTCATCAGGGCGCGGGCGATCGCCAGCATCTGCTGCTCGCCGCCCGACATCGTGCCGCCGCGCTGGTAGAGCCGCTCCTTGAGCCGGGGGAACATCGCGCAGACCCGCTCCAGGTCCTGCTCGAAATGGGCACCGCCATTGACCTGCGCCCCCATCTGCAGGTTCTCGTAAACGGTCATCCGCGGAAAGATCCGCCGCCCTTCCGGCGATTGCGCCAGGTTGAGGCGGGCGATCTCATGGGTCGGCATCTTGGTGATGTCCCGGCCCGCATAGGTGATGGTGCCCTCGCGCGCCCTCGGGCTGCCGAAGATCGTCATCATCAGGGTCGACTTGCCGGCGCCGTTGGCGCCGATCAGCGTGACGATCTCGCCCTCGTTGACGTCGAGATCGACACCCTTGAGCGCGATGATGTTGCCGTAATAGGTCTTGACCCCGCGGACGGTCAGGAGCGGGGCCCGGGCGCCGGCCTCCCGGGCGCGGGTCTCGTCGACCAGGACGTTGATGCCGGCGACGCTCATACCCCCACCTCCGCCTCGACCTGCTCCACCTCGTCGTCCTCGACGCCGAGATAGGCGGCGATCACGCTCTGGTCGCTCTGGATCTCCGCCGGCGTGCCGTCGGCGATCTTGGTGCCGTAATCGAGCACCACGACATGGTCGGAGATCTCCATCACCACCGACATGTCGTGCTCGATGAGGAGCACCGAGGTGTCGTGGTCGTCGCGGATCGCCCGCAGGAGATCATTGAGCAGCAGCGATTCCCGCGGGTTGAGGCCTGCGGCCGGCTCGTCGAGGCAGAGCAGGACCGGATCGGTGCACATGGCGCGAGCGATCTCGAGCCGGCGCTGGTCGCCGTAGGGCAGGGCACCGGCCGGATCGTCGGCGCGGTGCATCAGGTGGATGCGTTCCAGCCACTCCTTCGCCTTCTCGACCGCGGCCGCCTCGGCCCGCCGGTATGCGGGCAGGCCGAGCAGCCCCGCGATGGTGAAGCCGGAGGCCAGCATCAGCGGGTTGTGCTGGGCCACCAGCAGGTTCTCCAGCACCGTCATGCCGGTGAACAGGCGGATGTTCTGGAACGTGCGGGCGACCCGCGCATTGCGGTTCACCGCGTAGCCGGGCAGCTGCTCCAGCAGGAACTCCGCGCCGTCGCGGTGGCGCAGGGTCATCATGCCCTCGGTCGGCTTGTAGAAGCCGGTGATGCAGTTGAAGACCGTGGTCTTGCCGGCGCCGTTCGGCCCGATCAGCGCCGTGATGTCGCCGCGGCCGACCCGGAACGACAGGTCGTTGACGGCGACGAGGCCGCCGAAGCGCATGGTGACGTGGTCGACCGCGAGGACCGGATCGGCCATGCGGGGGGAGGCGAGCGTATCGGCCATCAGCCGTGGCCCTCCTTCACGAGCGAGCCCGAGATGCGCTTGCGCTCCTTCAGCACGATCGAGGGCGCGCGCTCCGAGATCAGGCCGCGGGGGCGCCAGATCATCATGATCACCATGGCGAGGCCGAACAGCAGCAGGCGGTACTCGCTCGGATCGAAGCCCTCGCCGAACACCGCCTTGAGGAAGCCGAGGTTGCGCAGCAGCTCCGGCCCGCCGACCATCGCGACCGCCGCGATGGCGACGCCGATCTGCGAGCCCATGCCGCCCAGCACCACGATCGCCAGGATGATCGCGCTCTCGAGGAAGTTGAAGCTCTCCGGGCTGACGAAGCCCTGACGCACGGCGAAGAACGACCCGGCGAACCCGCCGAACATCGCGCCGAGCGCGAAGGCCGTGAGCTTGGTATTGGTGGTGTTGATGCCGAGGGAGCGGCAGGCGATCTCGTCCTCGCGCAGCGCCTCCCAGGCCCGGCCGATCGGCAGGCGCCGCAGGCGCAAGGTCACGCCGTTGGTGATCAGCGCCAGCGCCAGGATCAGGTAGTAGAGGAAGATCACCCGGTGCATCGGGCTGAAATCGAGCCCGAACTTCGCCGCAAACCCGTCCTCGTCCGCCGTGAACGGAACGCCGAAGAAGGTGGCGCGCGGGATCGACGAGATGCCGGCGGCGCCGCCAGAGAAGTCGGTCCAGTTGATCAGCACCAGGCGGATGATCTCGCCGAAGGCGAGGGTCACGATGGCGAGGTAGTCGCCGCGAAGCCGCAGGACGGGGAAGCCCAGCATCATGCCCCACAGGCCCGCGAACAGGCCGGCGAGCGGCAGGCAGACCCAGAACGACAGGCCGAACACAGTCGAGAGCAGCGCGTAGGAATAGGCGCCGACCGCGTAGAAGGCGACGTAGCCGAGATCGAGGAGGCCCGCGAGGCCGACCACGATGTTGAGGCCCCAGCCCAGCATCACGTAGGTGAGGATCAGGATGCCGAGGTCGATCCAGTAGCGCGACTCGCCGAGGCCCCCGGTGCCGAGCACCACCAGGAGGGGAAAGGCGAGGGTCACCCCGAGGAAGGCCGGCAGGGCGTAGGACGAGAGCTTCTGCGAGGCGTTCGGCTCGGCGTGGACCGCCTCGGTCGCCTGGGCCGGCGACGGGGTGAGCGCCCGGCGGGCATCGCGGTTGGCGAGGACCAGGCGCTGGGCCAGACGCGCGACGAAGACGATGCCGCACAGGATCGCCACGAGGCCCCAGCGCGGCACGAGGTCGAGGGACGAGGTCTGGCTGAGATCGGTGCGGAAGGCGATGATCGGCACGCAGAGGCCGAGGGTGACGAGCGCGAAGAGCGCCGCGTCCTTGACGATCGCCGCCATGTCGGTGGCGGCGCGGTCGGCGGCGGAGGCCGCCGCCAGGGTGGTGGGCGGGTTCGCCATCAGACCTTCTCGACCTCGGGCCGGCCGAGGATGCCGGACGGCATGAAGATGAGCACGATGGCGAGGATCGAGAACGCCGCCACGTCCTTGTACTCGATGGAGAAATACGCCGACCAGAAGGTCTCGACGAGGCCGATGAGGAGCCCCCCGAGCACCGCGCCCGGCAGGCTGCCGATGCCGCCGAGCACCGCCGCCGTGAAGGCCTTGACGCCGGGGGTGAAGCCGTCGGCGAAGGACACGACGCCGTAATAGAGGAGGTACATCGTGCCGGCGACCGCCGCGAGGGCCGCACCGAGCACGAAGGTCAGCGAGATGGTGCGGTCGACGTCGATGCCCAGCAGCGCGGCCATCTTGCGGTCCTGCTCGCAGGCGCGTTGCGCCCGACCGAGCGGCGTCTTCTGCACCAGGTACCAGAACCCGGCGAGCAGCACGACCGTGGTCAGCATGATGATGATCTGCTTGTAGGAGAGCGCCACCGCGTAACCGTTATCGCCGGTCCACAGCGTGATCACGTCGCGCATCATCGGCGGCGTCGGCTTGTTGCGGGCGCCCTGCACCACCTGGACGAAGTTCGACAGGAAGATCGAGACGCCGATCGCCGAGATCAGCGGCGCCAGGCGGAACGAGCCGCGCAACGGCCGGTAGGCGATGCGCTCGATCGACCAGCCCCACAGGGCGGTGAGCACCATCGCGCAGATCAGCACGATGAGGAGTGCCAGCGCGATCGACGAGATGCCGAGCCAGGTCGTGACGATCAGGAAGGTGATCAGCGCGATGAAGGCCGAGAGCATGAACACGTCGCCATGGGCGAAGTTGATCATGCCGATGATGCCGAACACCATCGTGTAGCCGATGGCGATGAGGCCGTAGATCGACCCCAGCGTCAGCCCGTTGATGAGCTGCTGCGCGAAGACCTCCATGCGGTCACGTTCTCCGTTCGCGGGCGGTTCGAGCCCGGGCCTCCCTGGCCGCGCCCTGTCATCCGGGTGTCACGGCCGTCCCTTGGCGTGAGGCTTAGCAAGCACCGCACCACTCGACAATCCGGGGTTGCCGGTCGGGTGTGCGAAAGGCCGGCTGGCCCTGACGCTACGGCTCCGCTACCCTCCCGGCCAAGCCCGTTTGACCACGACGATTGGGGGGAGCGCCGCCATGGCGATGACGATGACCGGCGAGGTTCTGCTGCCGGCCGACCAGCAGACCGTGTGGGAGAAGCTGAACGATCCGGAGGTGCTCAAGCGCTGCATCCCAGGTTGTGAAACCCTCGAGAAGGTTGGGGACAACGAGCTGCAGGCCTCGGCCAAGATCGCGGTCGGCCCCGTGAAGGCGACCTTCAAGGGCAAAGTGACGCTGACCGACATCGACCCGCCGAACGGCTACCGCATCACCGGCGAAGGGCAGGGCGGCGTGGCCGGCTTCGCCAAGGGCGGGGCGGTGGTGCGCCTGGAGCCGGCCGAGGGCGGCCAGACCAAGATGACCTACGACGTCGAGGCCAGCGTCGGCGGCAAGATCGCCCAGCTCGGCGGCCGCCTGATCAACGGCGTCGCCAAGAAGTACGCCGACAACTTCTTCGACACGTTCGCCAAGGAGGTCCAGGGCGGCGCGGTCGCCGGCGAGACCTCGGCGGCCTGAGCCCGTTTTCGATCGCCCGCGATCAACTTGTTGCGAGGCGAATGGGCAGGTTGCCGGAAACCGGGCGAAATCGGCGGCTTTTCGCGCCAAAAAGCCGAGGCGCGGCGCCTTGACCGGCGCTTCCGCCCGGTTGACACTCGAATTCGAGCGATTCCAGAGAGGCACGGCCGGCCCGGCCACCACGAGCGACAGGGTCCGACAGACAGGACCCGCGGGCTTTCGGCCAGAGGAGGACGTCACCCATGAGCGCTGTCAGCCTGACGGTGAACGGCAAGGCCGTGACCGCCGACATCGATCCGCGCACGCTGCTGGTGCAGTACCTGCGCGACACTCTCCGTCTCACCGGCACCCATGTCGGCTGCGACACCTCGCAGTGCGGCGCCTGCGTCGTCCATCTCGACGGCGAGGCGATCAAGGCCTGCACCGTCCTGGCGGTGCAGTGCGACGGACGCTCCGTCACCACCATCGAGGGCCTGGCGTCGGGCGGCGAACTCCACCCGATGCAGGCGGCCTTCCGCGAGCATCACGGCCTCCAGTGCGGCTACTGCACCCCCGGCATGATCATGACCGCGGTGGATCTGGTGCGCCGCAAGGGCAACGCCCTCGACGAGCAGACCATCCGGCACGAGCTCGAGGGCAACATCTGCCGCTGCACCGGCTACCACAACATCGTGAAGGCCATCGCGGCGGGCGCCGAGGGCATGGCGTCGGAGCCGCAGAAGGTCGCTGCGGAGTGAACTGCTCCTAACCCTCCCCCCTCTGCGGGGGAGGGTGCCCCACGGAGTGGGGCGGGAGAGGGGAACCACGTTTCCGGAAGAGACTGATCCGTTGTGAGAGGCGCCCCCTAGGTCGGCGTCGCGCTGCCCCTCTCCCGGCTCGCTCCGCTCGCCACCCTCCCCCGCAGAGGGGGGAGGGTTGGGCGCCGCGCCCTACGAGAAATGTCCGCGCCATCCGGACCAACAAGAAACACCACAAAAGACCGAGGCCGGCCCGCGACGCCGGCCCGCGAGGCCAGATCCGGGAGAGACACGCCCATGACCGCCACGGGTATCGGCGCCTCGGTGCGCCGCAAGGAAGACCAGCGCTTCATCACCGGCAAGGGCCGCTACGTCGACGATTACAACCGTCCGGGCCAGGCCTACGCCTATTTCCTGCGCTCGCCCCATGCCCATGCCGAGATCCGCGGCATCGACACGGCGGCGGCGGCCGCGATGCCGGGCGTGGTCGGGATCCTGACCGGCGCGGATCTCGCCGCCGACAAGGTCGGCGGGCTGATCTGCGGCTGGATGATCCACTCCAAGGACGGCACGCCGATGAAGGCTGGCGCCCACCCGGCGCTCGCCCAGGGCAAGGTGCGCTATGTCGGCGACCACGTCGCGGTCGTCATTGCCGAGACCCTGGCCCAGGCCAAGGACGCCGCCGAGGCGATCTCGGTCGATTACGACGTGCTCCCGGCTGTGGTCGAGACCGCGAAGGCGGCGGGCGCCGGCACGGTGGTGCACGACGTCGCCCCCGACAACACCGTCTTCAATTGGCATCTCGGCAACCAGGCCGACGTCGAAGCGGCCTTCGCCCGCGCGGCGCACGTGACGAAGCTCGACATCGTCAACAACCGGCTGGTGCCGAACCCGATCGAGCCCCGAGCCGCCGTCGGCGAGTACGACGAGGCCGAGGAAGCCTTCACCCTCTACACGACGAGCCAGAATCCGCACGTCGCCCGCCTCGTGCTCTCGGCCTTCATCGGCATCGCGCCGGAGAACAAGCTCCGGGTGGTCGCACCGGATGTCGGCGGCGGGTTCGGGTCGAAGATCTTCATCTATGCCGAGGAGACGGTCTGCGTCTGGGCGGCGAAGAAGGTCGGCCGGCCGGTGAAATGGACCAGCGACCGCACCGAGGCGTTCCTGTGCGATGCCCACGGCCGCGACCACGTCACCCACGCCGAACTCGCGATGGACGAGGGCGGCAAGATTTTAGGCCTCAAGGTCCACACCATCGCCAATCTCGGCGCCTACCTGTCGACCTTCTCGTCGTCGGTGCCGACCTACCTCTACGCGCCTCTGCTGTCGGGGCAGTACAATATCCCGGCGATCTACTGCGAGGTCGACGGGGTCTACACCAACACCGCACCGGTCGACGCCTATCGCGGCGCCGGGAGGCCGGAGGCGACCTTCGTCATCGAGCGCCTGGTCGAGGTCGCGGCGCGCGAGCTGAACCAGGAGCCGGCGAAGTTCCGGCGCAAGAACTACGTCAAGAGCTTCCCGCACCAGACGCCCGTCATCATGATGTATGACGGTGGCGATTACTCCGCCTCCCTCGACAAGGCGCTGGAGATCGCTGACCATAAGGGTTTTCCCCGCCGCCGGCGCGAGAGCGCCCGCAACGGCAAGCTTCGCGGCATCGGCTTCTCGTCCTACATCGAGGCTTGCGGCATCGCGCCCTCGCAGGCGGTGGGGTCGCTCGGCGCCGGCGTGGGCCTGTGGGAATCGGCCGAGGTGCGGGTGAACCCGACCGGGTCGATCGAGGTGCTGACCGGCTCGCACAGCCACGGCCAGGGCCACGAGACCACCTTCGCCCAGCTCGTCTCCGACCGGCTCGGCGTGCCGATCGAGAGCGTCACCATCGTGCACGGCGACACCGACAAGGTACAGTTCGGCATGGGCACCTACGGCTCGCGCTCCGGCGCGGTCGGCATGTCGGCCATCGCCAAGGCGATCGACAAGGTGGTGGCCAAGGGTCGCAAGGTTGCGGCCTACGCGATGGAGGCCGGCGAGGACGACATCGAGTTCAAGGACGGCCGCTTCTCGGTCGCCGGCACCGACAAGTCGCTGGCTTTCGGCGAGGTGGCGTTGCAAGCCTACGTCGCCCACAAGTTCAGCGGCGCCCAGCTCGAGCCCGGCCTGAAGGAGGGGGCGTTCTACGATCCCACCAACTTCACCTTCCCGGCCGGCATGCATATCTGCGAGCTCGAGGTCGATCCCGATACGGGTGTCGTCACCATCGAGAAGTTCACGGCGGTCGACGATTTCGGCAACGTCATCAACCCGATGATCGTCGAGGGCCAGGTCCATGGCGGCATCGCGCAGGGCGTCGGCCAAGCCCTGTTCGAGGGCGCGCTCTACGATTCGGACGGCCAGCTCGTCACCGCGAGCTTCATGGATTACCGCATGCCTCGGGCGGCCGACCTGCCGTCGTTCGAGGTCGGCATGACGGTGACGCCGTGCCCGTCGAACCCGCTCGGCATCAAGGGCTGCGGCGAGGCCGGCGCCATCGCCGCCCCGGCCGCCGTCATGAACGCGCTGACCGACGCCCTCGGCCACGAGAACATCGCGATGCCGGCCACGCCCTTGGCGGTGTGGCGGGCGGCGCAGGCGAGCCCCCACCTGCGCCCGGAAGCGGCGGAATAAGATCAAGTCTGGAGAGCATCATGTACGCTTTCGCCTATCACCAGCCGACCAGCCTCAAGGAGGCCGTGAGCCTGCTTTCCGGCGAGGACGCCAAGCTCGTCGCCGGCGGCCACACCCTGATCCCGACGATGAAGCAGCGCCTCGCCGCCCCCGGCACGCTGATCGACCTCGGCAAGGTGCCGGACCTCGTCGGCATCGAGCGCAGCCCGCGCTCGATCACCATCGGCGCCATGACCACCCACGGCGCAGTCGCCGAGTCGAACGACGTCAAGGAAGCGATTCCCGCCCTGGCCGAGCTGGCTGCGCTGATCGGCGACCCGGCGGTGCGCCACCGCGGAACCATCGGCGGCTCGGTCGCCAACAACGATCCGGCGGCGGACTATCCGGCGGCCTGCCTCGCGCTCGGCGCCACGATCAGCACCAACAAGCGCAAGCTCACGGCGGAAGAATTCTTCACCGGGCTGTTCGAGACGGCTCTGGAGGAGGGCGAGATCGTCACCGGCGTCTCGTTCCCGATTCCCCACAAGGCGGCCTACGAGAAATTCCGCAACCCGGCCTCGCGCTACGCCCTCGTCGGGGTGTTCGTCGCCAAGCGCCCGAGCGACATCCGCGTCACGGTGACCGGCTCCGGCTCCAACGGCGTGTTCCGCTGGACCGAGGCCGAGGAGGCGCTGGGCAAGCGCTTCGCCGCGAAGTCGCTGGAGGGGATGTCGCCGTCGGCGAGCGGGCTCAACAGCGACATCCACGCAGATGCGGCGTATCGCGCTCACCTGATCGGCGTGATGGCACGCCGCGCGGTGCAGAAGGCGGCGGATCGGTAAGGCGCGACGGGCGCAGCGAAAACCCTCCCCCCTCTGCGGGGGAGGGTGGCGAACGGAGTGAGCCGGGAGAGGGGCAGCGCGACGGTGCTGAACGTGGCGCCCCTCATGAAGCGCGCGACCTCTCCGGAACCGGCGTCCCCTCTCCCGACCCCCGCTGACGCGGGGGCCACCCTCCCCCGCAGAGGGGGGAGGGTTTGCTCGGCGGCGTTCCGCTCCAGATAATCATCGCCTTTACGACACCCGGCGGAAGCCTACCGCCCTGCGAGAAGCCCGCTCCGCCGAATGACCCTCCCCACCTCCATCGACGCCACCCAGGCGCTGCTCTCCTCCGCCGGCTACGTCGCCGACCGGGCGCTCTCCACCGTCGTCTTCCTGTCGCTGAAGCTGAAGCGCCCGCTCTTCCTCGAAGGCGAGGCCGGGGTCGGCAAGACCGAGATCGCCAAGGTGCTCGCAAAATCCCTCGGGCGGCCGCTGATCCGGCTGCAATGCTACGAGGGGCTCGACGTCGCGGCCGCCGTCTACGAGTGGAACTATGCCGGCCAGATGATGGCGATCCGGCTCGCCGAGGCCGGCGGCGCCGTCGACCGCGAGCGGCTCGAATCCGAACTCTTCTCTGAGCGCTACCTGATCCGCCGGCCGCTGCTCCAGGCGCTGGAGCCGGGGGAGGGTGGGGCGCCGGTGCTGCTGATCGACGAACTCGACCGCACCGACGAGGCCTTCGAGGCCTTCCTGCTCGAAGTGCTGTCCGACTTCCAGGTGACGATTCCCGAACTCGGCACCGTGCGCGCGCCCGAGCCGCCGCTGGTGATCCTGACCTCGAACCGCACCCGCGAGATCCACGACGCCCTCAAGCGCCGCTGCCTCTATCACTGGGTCGATTATCCGGACGCGGAGCGCGAGCTGCAGATCCTGCGCACCCGGCTGCCGGACGCCCCCGAGGCCCTGTCGCGCCAGGTCGTCGGGTTCGTGCAGGCGATCCGCAAGGAGGACCTGTTCAAGGCGCCCGGCGTCGCCGAGACCCTGGACTGGGCCACCGCCCTCGTCGAACTCGATGCCATCGCCCTCGATCCGACCCTCGTCATCGACACGCTCGGCGTGCTGCTGAAGTACCAGGACGACATCCAGGCGATGCAGGGCGGACGCGCCAAGGCGCTGCTCGACGAGGTGAGATCGTCCGGCGGATGAGCGACGCTCCCGCGGGCACCGGCCGGCTCCCCGACAACATCGCGTATTTCGCGCGGGCGCTCCGCGCCGCCGGCGTGCCGGTCGGCCCCGGCGACGTGATCGACGCCGTCGAGGCGGTGGAGGCCGCCGCCATCGGCAGCCGCGAGGACTTTTTCTGGACGCTGCACGCCGTGCTGGTGCGCCGGCACGAGCACTCGGCCCTGTTCGCCGAGGCCTTCCGGCTGTTCTGGCGCCGACGCGACCTCATCGAGAAGATGATCGCCCAGATGTCGCCGGTCGCCCCCGACAAGGCGCTGCCCAAGCCCCCGAATGCCGGGGCGCTCAGGGTGCAGGAGGCGCTGTCGCCGAAGACCGAGCGGCCGAAGCCCAAGGTGACGGAGGAAGACCTCACCACCGTGACCCTGTCGGTGTCGCAGGCCGAGGTGCTGAAGGGCAAGGACTTCGCCCAGATGAGCGCCGACGAGGTGGCGCAGGCCCGCCGCCTCATCGGCTCACTCCGGCTCCCTGACGACGCGACCCGGACCCGACGGTTCGAGGCGCGCCCGCGCGGGCGCATCGATCCGCGCCGCAGCTTCCAGCGCACGGTGCGGGCCGGCGGCGCCATCGATCTCGCCTTCCGGGCACCGCGGGAGCGGCCGCCGCCGATCGTCGCTTTGTGCGACATCTCCGGCTCGATGGCGGAGTATTCGCGGCTGTTCCTGCACTTCCTGCACGCCCTCTCCGAGCAGCGCCGGGTGCAAAGCTTCGTCTTCGCGACCCGGCTCACCAACATCACCCGGGAACTGACCCGCCGTGACCCCGACGAGGCGCTGGCCCGCGCCAGCGCCCGGGCGCAGGACTGGGAGGGCGGCACCCGCATCGCCGAGGCCCTGCACCTGTTCAACCGGCACTGGTCGCGCCGGGTGCTCGGCGGCGGCGCCGTGGTGCTGCTGTTCACCGACGGGCTCGAGCGCGAGGTGACGCCGGAACTGACCCACGAGATGGACCGCCTGCGCCGCTCGTGCCGGCGCCTCGTCTGGCTCAACCCGCTCTTGCGCTTCGAGGGTTTTTCCGCCCGCGCCAGCGGCATCCGGGCAATGCTGCCCCATGTCGACGATTTCCGGCCGATCCACAGCCTGTCGGCGATGGCCGACCTCTGCCGCGCGCTCGGCGCGCACCAGCCGCGCGCCCGCGCGCCGAAGGCGTGGTTGCGCGAGGCCGGCTGACACCTAACTCTTGCAACGGGGCTCAGCCGTCCCGGAGATCGTTTCCATGCTGTCGACAGACACCGACATCCTCGCCACCGCCGAATCCTGGCGCGAGGCCGGCCGCGGCGTGGCGCTCGCCACCGTGATCGAGACCTGGGGCTCGGCCCCGCGCCCGGTCGGCTCGCATCTGATCATCGACCAAGAGGGAAACTTTCTCGGCTCGGTCTCGGGCGGCTGCGTCGAGGGCGCCGTCATCGCCGAGGCCGCCGACGTGATCGAGGACGGCCAACCCCGGGTGCTTGAATTCGGCGTCGCCGACGAGACCGCCTGGCGGGTCGGCCTGTCCTGCGGCGGGCGCATCCGCGTGCTGGTCGAGCCGGTCGCGTGAGGCTCGACATCCTGCGGGAGATGAACTGGGAGCGCGCCGCCCGCCGCGCCGTCATCCTGGTCACCGACACCGCCGACGGCACCCAGCGCCTGGTGCGCGAGGCGGACGCCGAGTCCGATCCGCTGGCCTCCGAGCTGTCGGCGCGGTTCCGCTCGGGCAAGAGCGGGATCGTCGAGGCCGAGGGCCGCTCGCTGTTCCTCACCGTCCAGGTGCCGCCGCCGCGCCTCGTGGTGATCGGCGCGGTCCATATCAGCCAGGCGCTCGCCCCGATGGCGCGCCTGACCGAACTCGACGTGACCATCATCGACCCGCGCACCGCCTTCGCGACGCCGGAGCGCTTTCCGGACGTCACCCTGCTGGCGCTCTGGCCGGACGACGCGCTGGCGCAGCTGCCGCCCCTCGACCGCTACACGGCGGTCGCCGCCCTGACCCACGACCCGAAGATCGACGATCCCGCCCTCGTCGCGGCGCTCAAGGCCGAGTGCTTCTATGTCGGGGCGCTCGGCTCGCGGAAGACCCACGGCCGGCGCGTCGAGCGCCTGACCGCCGCTGGCTTGAGCGAAGACCAGATCGGCCGCATCGCCGCGCCGATCGGTCTCGATATCGGTGCCGTCAGCCCGGCCGAGATCGCCGTTTCGGTGCTGGCCCAGGTGATCGCGGCGTTGCGCCAGGACCGGCGCCGGGCGCCCGCATGAGGTTCGGCCCGGTTCCGATCGGAGAGGCCGCCGGGCTGATCGCCGCCCACTCGGTCCGCGCCGGCGAGGCGATGGTGAAGAAGGGCCGGCCGATCGGCGCCGAGGACGCGGCCCGGCTCGCAGCGGCCGGCATCGCCGAGGTGGTGGCGGTGACCCTCGAACCGGGCGATGTCGGCGAGGACGCGGCGGCCGAAACGCTCGCCGCCGCGGTGGCGGGCCCGGGCGTCACGGTCGAGCCGCCCTTCACCGGCCGGTCGAACCTGCACGCGGCGCAAGGAGGCCTGCTCGTCCTCGACGAGGCGGTCATCGCCGGCGTCAACCGCGTCGACGAGGCGGTGACCCTCGCAACCCTGGTGCCGTTCAAGCCGGTCGTGCCCGGCGAGATGGTGGCCACCGTCAAGATCATTCCCTATGCGGTGCCGGGGGTGGTGCTCGACCGGGCCCTCGCCGCGGCCGCGCCGGCGATCCGGATCGCGCCCTACCGCCTGAGCCGGGTCGCGGCGATCTCGACCCTGCTGCCCGGCCTCAAATCTAGCGTCGTCGACAAGACCCTGCGCACGCTGGAGGCTCGCCTTGGCCCCGCCGGTGGGCGGATCGTCGGCGAGGCGCGGGTGCCGCACGAGGCCGGCGCCGTGGCGCGGGCCCTGCGCGACGCGATCGAGCGGGACGGCGCGGAACTGGCGGTGGTGTTCGGCGCCTCGGCGATCGCCGACCGGCGCGACGTGATCCCGGCCGGGATCGAGGCCGCCGGCGGCGTGGTCGACCATCTCGGCATGCCGGTCGATCCCGGCAACCTGCTGCTGCTCGGACGCCTGCGCCAGGATTCGCCGCATCCGGTGCCGGTGATCGGCGCCCCCGGCTGCGCCCGCTCGCCGAAGGAGAACGGCTTCGACTGGGTGCTGCAGCGCCTCCTCGCCGGCCTGCCCGTCACCCGCGACGACATCGTCGGGTTCGGGGTCGGCGGGCTCTTGATGGAGATCGTGTCGCGGCCCCAGCCCCGGGACGGCGGGGAGAGCGCGGATGAATCGTGAGCCGGTCGGCACGGTGCTGCTCGCCGCCGGCCGCGGCACCCGCTTCGGCGCGAGCCCGAAACTCCTGAGCCGCCTCGACGGCAAGCCGCTGGTGCGCCACGCGGCCGAAGCCGCGGTGGCGGCGGAGCTCGGGCCGGTGGTCGCTGTGCTCGGCCATGCCGGCGACGAGGTCCGCGCGGCGCTCGCCGGGCTGCCGCTGACGCTGGTCGAGAATCCCGCTTATGCCGAGGGTCTGTCGACCTCGCTGCGCGCCGGGCTCGGCGCCCTGCCGGAGACCGTCCCGGCGGCGCTCGTTCTGCTGGGCGACATGCCGCGGGTCGGGCCCGGCCTGCTGGTGCGCCTCGCCGAGGCGTTCCGCGGGGCGGCGGTCGCGCCGTCGGCCGTGGTCCCGGTGCAGGGCGGGCATCGCGGCAACCCGGTGCTGCTGAACCGCCGTCTCCTCGCGGAGGGCCTCGCCGGCCTCACCGGCGACCGCGGCGCCGGGCTGCTGCTGGCGCGGCTCGACGACGTGCTCGAACTGCCGGTGGACGATCCGGGCGTGCTGGTCGACGTGGACACGCCGGCGGCCCTGGCGGGGCTGTCCTGAGCCGTTGGTCAGAACCGCCATGGAGGTTGCGCTGAGAGCCCGCTCGATTGGCCTTTGTCGATTTTCATACCCTCCGGGTCATTCCGGGCTCCGCTGCGCGGCCCCGGAATGACGCGGTGGATGTCAACGATGGCGATGAGACCGAGCAGTCTCGAGAGCAGCGAGCCGTGCCGGTCTCACGCCCCGGCCGCCGCAGCCCCAAGGTTTAGCAGCCCCATCACGGCAGTGAATACCGCGTAGACGAAGCCGAGGTTCAGGAGCACGCCGAGCACCCCGATCCCGAGGCCCGCCGCCACCACGACGCCGTCGCGCTCGACGAGGCCGAGGCCGACGAGGGTGACCGCGAGGCCGAGCGGGATCTGGCCGACGAGCGGGGCGGCGACGATCAGCACCAGGGACAGCGCCAGGATCAGCAGGCCCATGGCGCGCATGCCGATGTCGTTCTCGAACACCCGCAGCCGCGGCCGCGACCAGCGCTCCAGGCGGCGCAGGAGGGGCACCGCGCGGGAGACGGCCCGCTGCAGGTCGGAGCGGGCGATCGAGCGGCCGAGCAGCGCGCGCGGCAGCCACGGCGCCGACATGCCGGCGGCGATCTGCGCCGCCACGAGCGCCAGGAGCAAGCCGCAGATCAGCGGGATCGGCGGCGGCATCGGCAGACAGTTCGGCAGGCCGAGCAGCACGACGAGGAGGGCGAAGGCCCGGTCGCGCAGGACCGCCACGATGTCGCCGACGGTCAGCCGCTCGGTCTCCTGGGCGGCGAGGACGGTCAGGACCTCGGAAGTGCGGGCGAATTGCGTCACGGGGCTCTCGCCGTCCGGTGCCGGGGAGGCGCCCCCTGGCGGGATCGCGGCGCCCTCGAAAGCGGGGGCGACGCTCGCCGGCGGGGTCGCGGCGCCCCGGGCCGGGGTCGCCCGGCCCCCTCTAGCCCACTCCGCCGCCCGGGCCAACCCGCGCGCATGGGTGGTGCCCGCGCCGAGATCGGCGCGGACGGGCCCGGCGGCGGGAAGGGGGCCGAGCCGCCGTCGAAGCGGCCCGGCCGCGAAGAGGAAGCGCCTGTGCATGGTTCACCGACGTGAGCGCCGCGCTGCTTGAGAGCGCGGCCGTGACGGGCCTCTCACACGGCCAACCGGGCAATCGTAGGGCAGAGACCCCAAAAAACGGCCGGCGCCCGAATTCAGTGCAGCGTCAGCACACCGTTCACGGCGCGGAACTCCGCCGGCTTGATCAGCTGCGAATGAGCCACCCGGACCGAGTGCAACGGCCCCTCCAGCTCGCGCTTCCAGAAATCCAGGAAGCCGGTGAGCACGGGGAAGCGCGGGGCAAGGTCGTATTCCTGCCAGATATAGGTCTGCAGCACGCCGGGATGGTCGGGGATGCGGTAGAGGATATGGGCCGTGGTCAGGCCGTATCCCTCGATCTGCTGCCGAAACTCCTTGGAGACCATGACACCTCCTGATGGGTTGTGGATCCTTCGCGGGTGCGTAGCGCTTTGCCGACCAAGCGTCCGATGATGCGGTTAACCAATGGTTACGCTCAAGCAAAAACAGCGGCTAATACGTTGATTCTTCAGGAAATAGCAGCCTACTCGGGCGAGTGCTGACAGTCTTGGGGCGTCGATCGGGCGCGGGGGGCGGTCCGACCCGGTCCCGCCCATGGCGTCGGGCGAGTGCGCCGGTGCGGCCGGTCGCCTGTGGCGTCGTCGATGTCTCCGCTTGACGCTGCGTTTGATGGAAAAGATATTTCCATGAACGCAACGTCAGGCCAGGATCCCGTGCCCCTTTTCCCGGCTCGATCCGTCCTGCTCTATGCGGCCACCAGCCTGGCCTGCCCGGATGTGGCGTCGGCCGACGAGCGGGACGATGTGCGGACCGTGCTGTTCGGCAGCCTCGATGCCGGCCGCTCGACCTTCGTCAGCGCCGGGGCCAAGGTGGCGCCGGGCGGGATCGCCCGGGACGGCGTCGTGACCCTCGCGACCCTCGGCTACGGAGTCCGGCCGGAGCGGGACTGGTGGGGTGATCCGCGGGCGAAGGCCGGCATCGCCCCGCCGCGCACCCTGCGCCACACGGTGCAGGGCGGGGCGCTGGCCGGCTGGCAATGGGTGCGCGGCTGGGGCGTCGCCGCCCTGTTCGCCGGACCGGAACTCGCCTTCGAGGTGCTGGACAGTCCCGGCACGCGGCGGCTGCCGACGCCCCGCCTCGGGGTGCGGGTGCAGGGAGAGCTGTGGGCGCGGCCGAGCGAGGCGACGCTCGTGACCGGGACGCTGATCGGCGGGACGGCGCGCTGGAGCGCCTGGGGCCGGGTGTCCTGGGGCATGCGGTTCCCGGACCTGACCGCGGCCTATTTCGGGCCGGAGGCCGCGCTCTACGCCGACCGGACCGGCTACCGGAAATGGAGCATCGGCCTCCACGCCACCGATGTCGCGGTGGCGCGGGTGAGCTTTCGGATCTCGGCCGGCTGGGTCTACGAGGAGCAGATCCGGCGTCCGGGCGGCTACGGCACGCTCACCGCCTGGCTACCCCTCTGAGGAGAGCGCATCGAGAAAGCGGGCGGCATCCGCCACGATCGTGTCGCGGCGCGCCGGCGCCATCTTGTCGAGGGTGCGGTAGGGCATGGCGAGGCGCGGGTTGCCGCGCAGGGTGTCCGCGTTCCCGATCAGGAAGTTCCAGTACAGGTAGTTGAACGGGCAGGCGGTCGCGCCGGTCTTCGCCTTCACGTCGTACGTGCAGCCGCGGCAGTAATCCGACATCCGGTCGATATAGGCGCCGGACGAGGCGTAGGGCTTCGAGCCGAGGAGCCCGCCATCGGCCCAGAGCGCCATGCCGTGGACGTTGGGCAGTTCCACCCACTCGTAGGCGTCGGCATAGACGACGAGGAACCATTCCTCGACCTGGCGCGGCGCGAGGCCGGCGAGGAGCGCGAAGTTGCCCAGCACCATCAGGCGCTGGATGTGGTGCGCATGCGCGTGGGCCTTGGTGTCGCGCACGCATTCGGCGAGGCAGGCCATGGCGGTCTCGCCCGACCAGTAGAACCACGGCAGGTCGCGGGTGGCGTTGAGAGCGTTGGTCTCGGGATAGTCGGGCATCCGCGCCCAGTAGAGGCCGCGCACGTATTCGCGCCAGCCGAGGATCTGGCGGATGAAGCCCTCGACCGCGTTGAGGGGGGCCGCGCCCTCGCGCCATCGTTCCTCGGCCGCCCGGCACACCTCCTCGGCGTCGAGGAGGCCGAGATTGAGGGCCGGCGCGATCAACCCGTGATAGAGGAACGGCGTGCCGGACCGCATCGCGTCCTGGAAGTCGCCGAACCAGGGCAGGCACTCGTCGAGGAAGTGGCGCAGGGCTTCAAGCGCCTCGGCGCGGGTCACCGGCCAGGCGAAGCCGTCGAGGTCGCCGAAATGGTCGGGGAAGTGGCGAGCGACGAGGTCCATCACCTCCCGCGTCACCGCGTCGGGCGGGAAGCGCCGACGCTCCGGCACGGCGTGGCTCGCGGGCAGGCGGCGGCGGTTGTCGTGGTCGAAGTTCCACTGTCCGCCCACCGGCTCGCGCCCCTCCATCAGGAAGCCGGTGCGCCGACGCATGGCTCGGTAGAAGGTCTCCATCCGGATCCTCTCGCGCCCCTCCGCCCAGCGGGCGAAGACCGGGCGCGGGCACAGGAAGCGGGTATCGTCCCGGATCTCGACCGGCAGCCCGAACCGCTCCTCCCACTTTTCCATCATCGCCTCGACCCGCCACTCGCCGGGCTCCGTCACGACGATCCGGTCGGGCCGGTGGCGCTCGATGGCGCGCTCGACCTCGCCGGTGAACGAGCCGGCATTGTGGGGATCGTCGAGGGCGACGTAGTCGACCGGGATGCCGCGCTCCCGCAACTCGGCCGCGAAGTGGCGCATCCCTGAGAAGACCAGCACCAGCTTCTGCTTGTGGTGGCGGACATAGGTCGCCTCCTCGGCGACCTCGACCATCAGCACCGTGTCGGCGTCGGGATCGAGGTCGGTGAGGGTGGCGAGCCGCGGATGGAGCTGGTCGCCGAGGACGAGGCGCAGCGTGCGCATGCGTGCTCAGCCTCTCGTCCGGGCTTGCGAAACGTTGATTAACACTCCCGCCATTGCGGCTCCCCTCCGGCTGCCCATAACGCTAGCTAGAGCGATCGGAGGCGCCGGCGCGCGAGTCGCGCCGGGCCGAACCGACGCAGGGGCCGAGGCTCGGCGGGTAAGGAGTCGCGTCGTGAAATTCGCCTTCGCGGGAATCGATTTCCTGGGCGGTGTGTTCGAGGGCCTGGTCGCGTCGGGCTGGCAACCGATCAAGCTGTTCTCCCGCCCCTGCGACGGGATCTACGACCAGAACGAGACGGTGGTGGCGCTGGCCCGGCGGCACCGGGTGCCGATCCAGCTCTCGCGCATCCGCGTCGCCGACATCGAGGCGCTCTCGGCCGAGCACGGGCGCGACTGGGCGCTGGTGGTGGCGGGCTATCCGTGGCTCGTCACCGGTTGGCCGGGCCGGGTGCGCTACGCCCTCAACATCCACCCTTCGCCGCTGCCGGACGGGCGCGGGCCCTACCCGCTGTTCCGCGCCGTCCTCGATTCCTACGAGAGCTGGGGCGTGACCGCCCACGTCCTCGCCGAGGAGGGGTTCGATACCGGCGACATCCTGGCGCAGGACATTTTTCCGATCTCCGACGCGGAGACGCACGAGACCCTGCTCGCCCGCTGCCAGATGGCGGCGGCGCGGCTCGCCCGCGGGCCGATCGCCCGCGACCTGCCCGCCCTGTGGCGCAAGGCAGAGCCGCAGGGCGACGGCGCCTACTGGCCGCGGGTCACCGATCTCGACCGCACCCTCGATTTCCGCCAGCCGGTCGCGGCGATCCTGCGCCGGGTCCGGGCCTTCGGGTCGATCGAGACCCTGGCGCGGGTCAACGACAACCGCATCTTCGTGCAGGAGGCCCATGGCTGGACGGAGGCCCACCGCCACGCCCCCGGCGCGGTGGTCCATGCCTATCGCCGCCAGATCCTGGTGGCGGTCCGGGACGGCTACGTGCAGATCACCCGCTGGAGCAGCATCCCGCTGGCGGATGTAGGCAAGACGGGGCGCTGACGCGATGCCGAAGATGCGCCGCAAGGGCGACCTGCCGCAGAAGACCTGCGTCCAGTGCGGCCGGCCCTTCGCCTGGCGCAAGAAGTGGGAGCGGGTCTGGGACGAGGTGCGCTACTGCTCGGATGCCTGCCGGCGGGCGGCGCACCGGGGCGAGCCGGCGCGGGCGCCTGACTCGCACCCGTCTCGGTAGCCTACGCCTCGAGGTGACGGGCCGGGATCAGCCGCCAGACCAGCCCGCCGCGGGGCCCGAACAGCATCGAGGCCACGTAGAGGGTGCCGGCGGCGAGCACGATCGCCGGACCCGTCGGCAGGCTGGCATAGTACGAGACGAGCAGCCCTGCCACGCTCGCGACGAGCGCCAGGATCACCGCTGCCGGCATCAGGCCGCTGAGATCGAGGGCCCAGAACCGGGCGGTGATCGCCGGCAGCAGCATCAGCCCGACGGCGAGCAGGGTGCCGAGCGCCGCGAACCCGCCGACGAGGTTGAGCACCACCAGGGCCAGGAAGGCGTAATGCACCGGCCCGCTCGCCCGACCGACCGAGCGCAGGAACAGCGGATCGACGCATTCCATCACCAGCGGCCGGTAGGCGACGGCGAGGCCCGCGAGCGTCACGGTGGCGATGCCGCCGAGCAGAACAAGGGCGTCGTCGTCCAGCGCCAGCACCGTCCCGAACAGGATGTGCAGCAGGTCGATCGACGAGCCCCGGGCCGAGATCAGCAGCACGCCGGCGGCGAGCGAGATCAGGTAGAACGCCGCCAGGCTCGCATCCTCGCGCAAAACCGTCGAGCGGGCGATGAGGCCCGACAGGAGCGCCACCGCGAGCCCGGCGACGAGGCCGCCGAGCGTCATCGCCGGCAGCGACAGCCCGGCCCACAGGAAGCCGACCGCCGCGCCGGGCAGGATGGCATGGCTCATCGCCTCGCTCATTAGGCTCATGCGGCGCAAGGTGAGGAAGACGCCGACCGGGGCGGCGCCGACCGACAGGGCGACGCAGCCGGCGAGCGCCCGGCGCATGAACGAGAACTCGACGAAGGGCGCCGTCAGGAAGTCGATCACGCGGCGTGCCCGTGGGTGCGGTCGTGGCGCGCGTGGTCGCGCGACCCGTGGTCGTGAGGCTGCTGGTCGTGCGAGGCAGGATCGTGGGGCTGATGGTCCTGGTCGGCCGCGGCGCGGCACACCGGCGCATCCTCGTCCCAGGCCTCGCAGAGCCGGCGGGCGCGGCGCAGGTTGTCGGCGGTCAGCACCTCGTGCGTCGCACCCCAGGCCACCGCCTCGCGGGCGAGGAGCAGGGTCGAGGGGAAGTGCCGGGCGACCTGGTCGAGGTCGTGCAGCACCGCCACCACGGTGCGCCCTTCCGCGTGCCAGCCGTGGACCAGCCCCAGCAGCTCGTCGGTGGTGCGGGCGTCGATTGCCGCGAAGGGCTCGTCGAGCAGGATCACCCGCGCATCCTGGAGCAGGACGCGGGCGAACAGGGCCCGGCGCAGCTGCCCGCCCGAGAGCGTGCCGATCGGCCGGCGCTCGAAGCCGGTGAGCCCCACCGCCGCGAGCGCCGCCGCGACGGCGCCCCGGTGCGGCTTCAGGGCGCGCCACGGCCCGACCCGGCGCCACAGACCCATCGCCACGAGGTCGAACACGCCGATGGGGAAGGCCCGGTCGATCTCGGCGGCCTGCGGCAGGTAGGCGATGTCCTGCCGCGCCAGGCCTACGCGGGCGACCTCGCCCTCCAGCGGCGCGATCTCGCCCATGATGCCCTTGAGCAGCGTCGACTTGCCGGCGCCGTTCGGCCCGACCACCGCGGTGAGCGATCCCGGGAGGATCGTGCCGTCGAGGTGGTGGACCGCCGGATGGCGGGCATAGCCGAGGGTGAGGCCGCGAAAGGCCAAGGCGCCGCCGGGCATGGCGCCGCGGGGCGTGGGATGCTTGACCGGTGCCGTCACGCCATGGCCCAGCCGATCAGGGCCCACACGGCCGATGCCAGGAGCGCGGCCACGGCGAGGCGCGGCCCGACCCCGACCCGCAGCAGGGAGAACGGCGCGGCCTGGGCGCGCGGAGCGGCGTCGGCCCGCGGGGCGTGGAAATGCGGCATCGGCGAATCGTTCGCTCGGGGTCCGGCTCGCGCCCTCGGCGGGCAAGCGCACGAACCCCATATGAGGGGCGGCCGGCTGCTGCCCCGACGCGGATCGTTACACTGTAACAGGCAGGGCCTGTCAACCGCCGCCTGGTTGGGGTAGGACGGCACCGGGAGGGTGGCGGATGGACGAGCACGGAACCTGTGGGCACCACGGGCATGGGCAGGACTCGCACGCCCATGGACACGAGTCCCACGGCCCCGCCCGGACGGCCGACCTCGTCGCGCGGGCCGAGCGGCTGGCGCAGGATCTCGGGTTGCAATTCACGACGCTCCGCCGCCGCACCCTGGAGGTGGTGGCCGAGGAGGGGCGCCCGCTCGGCGCCTACGACATCGCCGAGCGCCTGAGTGCCCCGGGCAAGCGCGTCGCCGCGGTCTCGGTCTACCGCGCCCTCGACTTCCTGACCGAGCACGGCCTCGTCCACCGCATCGCCAGCCGCAACGCCTTCGTCCCCTGCGAGCACGGCCACGGCGCCGGCGAGAGCGCGGTCTTCCTCATCTGCCGCAGCTGCGGCAGCGTCGACGAGACCATCTCCGCCGAGATCGAGCGCAGCCTGGACCGGACCCTGGCCCAGGCTGGGTTCAAGCCGGCGAGCCGGATCGTCGAGATCGAGGGGGAGTGCGGGGCGTGCCAGGGGCGGCAGGGTGAGTGAAGCCGGTTGGTCCGGGTATCAGAACCGGTTTGGCTGACAGGTAGATTTTATCCTGCCAACGATCTCATCCTGAGAGCCTGTTTGAGTTGGCCGACCGCATCGGAACCCTCGATGTCATCCCGGGGCCGCGGAGCGGAACCCGGGATCCATAACCACTGACGATGCAGAAGACGTCGGAACGCGGTCCGCTTCACCCTGCACCGTCAGCGGTTATGGATCCCGGATTCTCGCCTTCGGCGAGCCCCGGGATGACGTAGAGAGATGTCAACCTGTGTGCAAATCGTTCGGCGAAACCGCTCGAACAGGCTCTGAGGTGATGTTTGGGATGGAAGGGTGTCTCGCGACGCTGTCCTCGCAAGTCGAGCAGGCTCCGGGAAAGGACGTCGCAACGGCACCCTCTTGAACCGCTCGACTAATACGCGTTCCGGAACGCACTCCTGGCCACCACCGTCATCACCAGAATTCGCAGGTCGAACCACAACGACCAATTGTCGATGTAGAACAGGTCGTGCTCCACCCTGCGCTGCATGTCGGCATCGGTTAGGGTCTCGCCTCGCAAGCCGTTCACCTGCGCCCAGCCGGTGATCCCCGGCCGCACGTTGTGGCGTCGGGCATAGAGCGCGATGCGCCGCTCGAAGCTGCGGTCGTGGGCGACCGCATGGGGCCGGGGGCCGACCAGCGACATGTCGCCCCGGATCACGTTGAGGAGCTGGGGCAATTCGTCGAGGTTGGTGCGGCGCAGGAAGCGGCCGATGCGGGTGATGCGGTCGTCGTCCCGGGTCGCCTGGCGGAAGGCGGCGCCGGCCTCCTGGCGCATGCTGCGGAACTTGAATACGGAGAACGCCTCCTGGTTGAAGCCGTAGCGCTTCTGGCGAAACAGGCTCGGGCCGCGGCTGTCGAGCCGGATCAGGATCGCGATCAGGAGCAGCAGCGGCGAGAGCGCGACAAGGGCCAGCGACGCCACCACGAGGTCGAAGATGCGCTTGGCGGCGATCTCAAACGCCGTGAGGGGCGCGCGCCCGACATTGATGCCGGTGAGCAGGCCGACCCGGCCGAGGCGCACGTCGCTGAAGCGGTCCATCACCCGGCCCGGGCGCAGGTGCAGGGCGACCGGCACCCGCAGGAAGGCGTCGACGCAGGCCTCGAGATCCTCGACCTCGGCCCAGGGCACCAGCACGAACACGTCGTCGGGCCGCAGGAAGCGCACGACCGACACGCTCAGGTCAAGGTCCTCGGCGAGTTGCGCCTTTCGCGCCTCCGGCTCGGTGCCCGGGGCCGCGCTGCGGAGCGTACTGACGCCGATCACCCGCAGGCCGAGCGCCGCGGTGTCGTGGGTGGCGTAGAAGCTCGCGACGTCCTCCTCGTAGCCGATCAGGTGGATGCGGCGGGCGGAATCGGAGCGGGGAGTGATGAGGCGGCGCACCAGGGCCACGGTGGCGAGGCGGGTGGCGACGAGGACCGGCAGGCCGAGGAGGAAGGTCGTGAGCGTCGCCACGCGGGAATGGTCGCCGGTGGTCTTGGTGAGGAAGCCGAGGACCAGCACCACCGCCCAGGCGCCGAGCCACAGGCTGACCGTCCGGCGGAACCGGGGCGCGCGGGCGAGGTAGTTCTCGATGCTGTACTCGCCCCGCGCGACGTTCGGCAGCACCACGAACAGGCCGAGGAACAGGCCCACCGCCAGTGCCGGGCCGAGATCGGGTTCCCGCTCGTAGGAAACGAGGTGGTAGATCGTCTCGCAGGCGAGCCCGGTGACGGCCACCGCCGCGAGTTCGGCGAGCGCCGCCCCGCCGGCGATCGCGACGCGCAGGGCCGCCCGGCCGCGCCGCGGCAGGAGCGCGTTCCAGACCGCGCGCGCCTCCGACGAGGCGAGCTGGCTGTTCGCGAGGTGGCCGTCTCCGTCCCCGGGGAACCGTTCGTGTCGCATGGCGAGAAGACCCGTAACCCCTGTCTGTGCCGGCGTGGGACGGACCGGGCGGGACCGTGCCGTTTCCGCACGTCCCCCGGGCCGTCGCCGGCTGGTTGCCGCTGAGACAGCAAGCCTGGGACCGGAGGCATCCCAGCCCTGCGGTGGAGGGACGGGACGGACGGAAGCTGCGGGTGTATGGGAGGCTCGCTGCACCCCCGCCGGATCGTCACTGGCGGATCCTCGACGGGACGCGCGGCGGGAGCGGTCCGCGCGAGGACCGCCAGGGGAGCGAAGCGGGCGATGGATGCGCGAGCGGGCGAGGGCGGCGTGGCCGTGGAAGCGTCGGTGACCGGGCCGCCGGTGGAGGTCGTGACGAGGGCCGTGCCGCCGGCCGCCGCCGCCGCGGGTCCGGCGGCCGTGGTGCTCGGGGGCCTGAGCCTGTCGCACCTCCTCAACGACATGATCCAGTCGCTGCTGCCGGCGATCTACCCCCTCCTGAAGCAGGCCTACAGCCTGGATTTCGGCCAGATCGGCTTCCTGACCCTGGCCTTCCAGCTCACCGCCTCGCTGCTGCAGCCGGTGGTCGGGCTGGTCACCGACAAGCGGCCGATGCCTTTCTCGCTCGCCACCGGCATGCTGCTCTCGCTCTGCGGATTGCTGCTCCTGTCCCATGCCGGCTCGTACGGCCTGCTGGTCATGGCCGCCTGCCTCGTCGGGCTCGGCTCGGCGATCTTCCACCCGGAGGCCTCGCGGGTCGCCCGCCTCGCCTCGGGCGGGCGCTATGGCCTCGCCCAGTCGGTGTTCCAGGTCGGCGGCAATGCCGGCTCGGCGCTCGGGCCGCTGCTCGCCGCCTTCATCGTGGTGCCCCTCGGCCAGCCGAGCGTGGCCCTGTTCGCGGTCGCGGCGCTCGCCGGGTTCGTGGTGCTGAGCCTCGTCGGGCGCTGGTACCGCGGCCGCCTCCGGGCCGGGGCGGCGCGGGGCAAGAAGGGGGCGCTCAGCGCCCGGGCGCTCCCGCGCGCGAAGGTGGTCGGCACCATCGGGGTGCTGCTGGTGCTGATCTTCTCCAAGTATTTCTACATGGCGAGCCTCAGCTCGTACTTCACCTTCTACCTGATCCACCGCTTCGGCGTGTCGGTGCAGCAGTCGCAGCTCTACCTGTTCGTGTTCCTCGGCGCGGTCGCGGCCGGCACGGTGGTGGGCGGGCCGATCGGCGACCGATTCGGCCGCAAGGTGGTGATCTGGGGCTCGATCCTCGGCGTCCTGCCCTTCACCCTGGCGCTGCCGCACGCCAACCTGTTCTGGACCGTGGCGCTGACCGTGCCGATCGGCCTGATCCTGGCCTCGGCGATGCCGGCGATCCTGGTCTACGCCCAGGAGCTCCTGCCCGGCCGGGTCGGGCTGGTGGGCGGCCTGTTCTTCGGCTTCGCCTTCGGGATGGGGGGCTTGGGCGCCGCGGTCCTGGGCGAGGTCGCCGACCATACCAGCATCGAGTTCGTCTACCAGATCTGCGCCTTCCTGCCGGCGGTGGGCCTGCTCGCGGCGTTCCTGCCGCGGCTCGAAGCGCCCAAGGCGGCCTGAGGGGGCCGGCGACACGGGCAGGGGCGGCGTCGGCCGCCCCCGCCGGCGCTCGTCACCCGGCCTTGGCGACGGTCTGGATCGTCTCGAAACCCTCGAATTGCGGGTGGCCGAGATAGAGCGGCTTCGTCCCCGGGGCGCGGCTATGCGCCTTGCGGAACTGCTCGGAGCGGGTCCAGGCCTCGAAATCGGCCTTCGAGGACCAGATCGTGTGCGAGGCGTAGAGGACGTGGTCCTCGGCTTCCGGCCCTCGCAGCAGATGGAACTCGACGAAGCCCGGCATCTCCCCCAGATGGCTGTCGCGCCCGAGCCAGACCTGCTCGAAGTCCTGGGTGGCGTCCTTGTAGACCTTGAACCGGTTCATGGCGATGAACATGACGAGCGTCCCTTTCGGCGTTCTCACGGTCCCATACTAACGGCCCGGGATGCTCCCGCGTCAGACCGTCGGACCAACTCGGCGTCGTCGAGGCCGGCCCCGAACATCCGGGAGATCGGGATCGGCGACAATGCGGGGATGGAACCACAGGTCGTTGACACCGACCTCTGGTCTTGCGGGCCCGGCCGGGGAGATGGGAACCATTGCCCGATCGACAAGGTGACCTGTCGGGCGCGGGCGGAACCCACCGGACGGCCACCTGCGCGAACGGTCCTCCTCAGTATTTTTTTCACCTTTGTTCCCTTGGGGAATTCGCTCGGAGCGTGTAGACGTGAGTTGGGTTGCATGGCAGACCCGCATCCGCGTCGTCAGCCTGGCGACAGGATGGCCTCGAGCGGACGGGGACGAGTGGTTTTCGCTTAAAGCCCGGTTCGGAGCGAACGCTCCGGCGGGGCGGGCGAGCCGGGATCGGGACGGGCGAACGGGGGAGTGAGCGGGCCGGATGCGAGGCGTCTTCGCCGCCGGCCCGGGGACGAACGTCCGCGAGGGGCCGGAGCGGGGAGCGCTGGCCGGCGCGGGCATGGACGACGCGGGACGGCGGCCCTCTGGAATTGGGGAGGGGGCTTCCGGCAAGCCAGCACGAAGATGTTGAGGACCGATGCCCAAGCAAACCACTGAGGTCGACCGTCTCGTCGGAGTCCGCATCACGGCCCTGCGCAAGGCCAAGGGGCTGAGCCAGACAGCCCTGGGCAACGCCGTCGGCGTGACCTTCCAGCAGGTGCAGAAATACGAGAAGGGGCAGAACCGCGTCGGCGCCGGCCGCCTGCGCGAGATCGCCCGGTTGCTCGAAGTGCCGGTCTCGGCCTTCTTCGAGGACCAGGCCGGCGGCGAGACCGGCGACGACAACGTGTTCGGCTTCCTGAGCGCGCAGGGCGCGATCGAGCTCCTGCGCGCCTACGTGCAGATCGAGGACGAGCAGCTGCGCCGCGAGGTGCTGACGATCGTCCGCTCCGCCGCCCGCCTCGGCCGCCACGCAGCGGCAGTGAACGGCGAGGACAGCGCCGCCGCCGAGTAGGCATCGCGACGACGCATCGACGGTGTCGGGGCCGGCGCTCAGCGCAGCCCGACGAGGTGGAAGAAGCTGCCGCTGACCCGGCCGCGCCGGTGCCCGGCGAGGCCCGGGCTGCGGCCTTCCGCGTCGGTCACCTCGGCCAGGGCCTCGTCCGGCCCCGGGGGCGGGGTGAGTTCGCTCGCGTAGTGGAACTCGTGGCCGACCAGGCCCTGCCCGGCGGGCCCGAGCGCGCCGCCGCCGACGAGCGTCGCGATCCGGTAGCCGAGATGCAGGCGGCGCTTCGCGTAGGAGGTCGCGACCGGCAGCAGGCCGGCCATGCGGTGGGTCGTCCCCTCGGCATCCTCCAGGCTCTCGCCCAGCACCATGTAGCCGCCGCACTCGCCGTGAACGGGCCTCGTCTCCGCGAAGGCGCGCAGCCCGTCGAGGAAGCGCGACGCGGCGGCGATCCGGCCGGCATGCAGCTCCGGATAGCCGCCGGGCAGCCAGCAGGCGTCGCAACCGGCCGGCGGCGCCTCGTCGACCAGCGGCGAGAACGGTACGATCTCGGCCCCGGCGGCGCGCCAGCCGGCCTCGAGATGCGGGTAGACGAACGAGAACGCGGCGTCGCGTGCGACCGCGAGGCGCTGCCCGGGCGGCGGCGGCAGATGCCCGATCCCGGGCGCGGGGACACGCCCGCCGGCGGCGGCCATCACCGCATCGAGGTCGATCGAGGCCTCCGCCAGATCGGCGAGGCGGTCGAGGCGGAAATCGAGGTCCGCGGTCTCGCCGGCCTGGATCAGCCCGAGATGGCGCTCGGGGAGGACGAGCGCGACCTCCCGCGGCACCGCACCGAGCACCGGGATCCCCACCCGATCGAGCCCCACCTCGACGAGGCGGCGGTGGCGCGGGCTCGCCACCTTGTTGAGGATCACGCCGGCGAGCGTCAGGCGCGGATCGTAGGCCCGCACCCCGAGGGCGGTGGCGGCGGCCGATTGCGCCGCGCCCGAGATGTCGAGCACCAGCACGACCGGCCAGCCGTAGCGGGCGGCGATGTCGGCGTTGGCGCCGCTGCGGCCCTCCTCCGCCACGACGCCGTCGAACAGGCCCATCGAGCCCTCGGCGATCAGGAGATCGGCTTCCGCGCCGGCCCGGCCCGCCACTGCGTCGAGGAGGGCGCCGTCCATGGCGAAGCTGTCGAGGTTGTAGCTCGGCCGGCCGGTGGCGGCGGCGTGGAAGGCCGGATCGATGTAGTCCGGCCCGCACTTCGCCCCGGCGACCGCGAGGCCCCGGCGGCGCAGGGCCCGCAGCAGGGCGAGGGTCACGGTGGTCTTGCCGGAGCCGGAACGGGCGGCGGCGACGAGGAGGCCGCGGGCGGGGCGTGCGGTCACGATGGGTTCCATTGTCTCGCGCGAACGGCGCGCATTCACCGCGCCGGCCCGCGGTGATACCACGCCGCATGGATGCGACACGACCACGGGAGACCCTGCGCCGCGGCTGGACCACCGGCGCCTGCGCGGCGGCGGCCGCCAAGGCGGCCTATGCGGGCCTCGTCACCGGCGCCTTCCCGGATCCGGTCGAGATCCCGCTGCCGAGCGGCGCCCGCCCGGCCTTCGCCCTGGCGCGGACCGGCCTCGTCGAGGACGGGGCGCTGGCCGGGGTGGTGAAGGATGCCGGCGACGACCCGGACGTGACCCACGGGGTCCTGGTGCTCGCCACCGTCCGGCGCGGCCTGCCTGGCTCCGGCATCGCGTTCCGGGCCGGGCCCGGCGTCGGCACCGTGACCCGGGCCGGGCTGCCGCTGCCGGTCGGCGAGCCGGCGATCAACCCGATGCCCCGGCGGATGATCGCGGCGGCGATCACCGAGGCGGCTTCCGGCCTCGGCGGTCCGCCGGACGTTGTGGTGGAGATCGCGATTCCCGGCGGCGAGGCGCTGGCCCGGAAAACACTGAACCCGCGGCTCGGGATCCTCGGCGGCCTGTCGGTGCTCGGCACGACCGGGGTGGTGGTGCCCTATTCCTGCGCCGCCTGGATCGACAGCATCCATCGCGGCATCGACGTCGCTCGCGCCGGCGCCCTCGACCACGTCGCGGGCGCCACCGGCTCGACCTCGGAGGAGGCGGTGGCCCGCCTCTACGATCTGCCGCCCCAGGCGCTGATCGACATGGGCGACTTCGCCGGCGGCATGCTGAAATACCTGCGCCGGCATCCGGTGCCGCGGGTGACGGTGGCCGGCGGCATCGCCAAGATGGCGAAGCTCGGCCACGGCCTCCTCGACCTGCATTCCCGTTCTGGTCCCGTCGACCTCGCCTGGCTGTCGGAGCGCGTGGTGGAGGCCGGCGGCGCGCCCGACCTCGCCCGGCGGGCGGCGGGAGCGAACACGGCTCTGGAGGTGCTGCAGCTGGCGCGAGGCAGCGACCTGCCGCTCGCCGACCTCGTCGCCCGCTACGCCTGGGCGACGGCGGCGAAGGCGCTCTCGGGTTCGGGCAGCTCGCTCGAGGTGGTGGTGTTCGATCGGGATGGCGGGCTCGTCGGGCGGGCGCCGTTTCATCCGGTGGGGTGAACGGCTTCGGCCCGCTGCGACCTGGCCGACGCTCGTCCTGTCGCAGTCACAGCCCCCAAGTCTGCGCCCAAATGAGGATCGTCGGTTCCCAAAGTCAACCTGATCGGGCTGCAAAAGAACGCAGGTTCATGCCATACCCGGTTCCAATGCGGCCACGCGATCCGGCGGCGTGACCCGACCTGCATCCGCCGGGGCGGGCGCGCGCCCGGCCGGTTCCGCGGGGGACCCTCATGCGCATCCATGTCGGCTGTGAAATGACCTACGACTTCGCGCACGACACGCCGGTCGTCGCGATGCTGACCATCCACGCCTCCCGGTTCTCCGATCTCGAGAAACCGGATTACCTGCTCACCGTGCCGGCCGTCCCCCTGGAAGGCTATCGCGACACGTTCGGGAACTGGTGCAACCGCTTCGTCGCTCCGGCCGGGCGCTTCACGCTCAGGACGGACACGATCGTGCGCGACCACGGCAACTGGGACATGACCGACACGGCGGCGCGACAGGAGGCCGTGCAAAGCCTGCCCGCGGAGACGCTGCTCTACCTCCTCGGCAGCCGTTACTGCGAGACCGATCGCCTGTCGCAGACCGCCTGGGACCTGTTCGGAACCACGGAGCCGGGATGGGCGCGGGTGCAGGCGATCTGCGACTACGTGCATGACCGCATCGGCTTCGGCTACGAGCATTCGCGAGCCACGCGCACGGCGTTGGACGCCTACGAGGAGCGGCGCGGCGTGTGCCGCGACTACGCCCACCTCGCGATCGCCTTCTGCCGCTGCCTCAACATCCCGGCCCGCTACTGCACGGGCTACATCAGCGACATCGGCCTGCCGCTGCCGCATTCCCCGGGCGATTTCGCGGCCTGGATGGAAGTCTATCTGGGCGGCCGCTGGCACACGTTCGATCCGCGCAACAACAGCCCGCGCATCGGCCGGATCCTGATCGCCTACGGGCGTGACGCGGCCGACGTCCCCCTGACGCTCACCTTCGGGCCGAACACCCTCGTGGAGTTCAAGGTGACGACGGAGGAGGCGCAACCGGTCGCCGCGTGACGGTCTCAGGAATGCGGCCCATGACCGGCCACGCGCTCATTCTCGCGTGGCCGGAGATGTCCTGGGGCTGGTCGAAGCGGCCACGGCCCCGCCCGGCCGGAACCGCCGGTCGTAATCCGCCGCGTACAACGCGCTCTCGCGAAACGTCGTCGCGCCGAGCGCCGGGCCGACCAGGATCAGCGCCGTGCGCTCCAGCCCCGCCGCGGCGACCTGAGCCCCGATATCGGCCAGGGTCCCGCGCAACACCCGCTCGTCCGGCCAGGTGGCGCGGAAGACCACCGCGGCCGGGCAGTCCGAGCCGTAATGCGGGATCAGCTCGGCCACCACAGCCTCGATGACGTGGATCGACAGGTGCACGGCGAGCGTCGCCCGGGTCGCCGCGAAGGCGGCGAGGCGCTCCGTCTCCGGCATCGCCGAGGCGCGGCCGCTGGTGCGGGTGAGCACCACCGATTGCGCCACCTCCGGCACCGTCAATTCGCGCCCGAGCACGGCAGCGGCCGCGGCGAAGGACGGGACCCCAGGAGTGAGATCGTAGGGAATGCCGAGACGGTCGAGGCGGCGGGTCTGCTCGGCGACCGCGCTCCAGATCGACAGATCGCCCGAATGCAGCCGCGCCACCTCGAGGCCGGCCGCGTGGGCCGCCGCCATCTCGGCGACGATCGCATCGAGGGAGAGGGGTGCGGTGTCGACGATTCGCGCACCGGCCGGGCACCAGGACAGGATCTCCGGCGCCACGAGGGAGCCGGCATGGAGGCAGACCGGGCAGCGGGCGATGAGGTCGCGGCCGCGCACGGTAATGAGGTCGGCCGCGCCGGGGCCGGCGCCGATGAAGTGGATCATGACGAAAGGGCGTCTCCGCTGGCGGCGAGCGCGCAGGTGGCGCCCGCCGAGGCGATGCGGGGCAGGACGAGGCGGCCGTCGGGCCCCGCGGCCGCGAGGGCGGCGGCTTCGGCCAGCGACCCGACGCCGCGCAGGGCCTCGATGCGGACCGAGCGGGTGACGACGCGGCGGCCGGCCTCGCGCAGGGCCTCGACCCCGATGGCGGCGAGGGGCACGCCCAGGGACTCGGCCGCCGCGACGATGGCCCGGTCGCCGGCCCGGTCCGCGGCGGTGGCGAGGGCCGCGAGCTGCGCGCCCGGCATGTCGGCCTGGCGCAACGCGTCGGTCACCAGCGCCAGGATCTCGTCGGCCGTGGTGGCGTGGCGGAAGCCGATGCCGGCGATCAGCGCGCGGGGCGCCTCGGTGGCGGGGTTGCGCGCGGGGCCGTGCAGAAGCGGTGGTGGGGGCGCGCCCGGAACCCGCGCCTGGATGATCGCGGGCGTCACGGCTTCGTCAGCGCCCATTGCGTCACCGGCATCGCCGGGCGCCAGCCGGTGAGGTGGCCGACGGGTTCGGCCCGGGCGACCGAGAGGCGCCGCAAGCTGCCGCCGTTTTCGGCATGAAGGCGCAGCAGCAGCGCCTCGCTCTCCAGCGTCACCGCGTTGGCGACGAGGCGCCCGCCGACCGGCAGGGCCTCCAGCACCGCCGCGACCAGGGCCGGGTCGGAGACGCCGCCGCCGAGGAAGGCCGCGTCCGGCGCCGGCAGCTCGGCGAGGCTGTTCGGAGCCCGCCCGACGACCACCCGGAGGTCCGGTACGCCGAGGTTCAGCGCGTTGCGGCGGATGCGGGCGGCGCGCTCCTCGCGCGCCTCGACCGCGACCGCGCGGTTGGCTGGATGGCGTAAGGACCACTCGATGCCGATCGATCCCGAGCCGGCGCCGACATCCCACAGGAGCTGGCCAGCGCGGGGGCGTAACGCCGCGAGGGTGACGGCGCGGATCTCGGCCTTGGTGAGCTGGCCGTCATGCTCGAACCAGGTATCGTCGAGGCCGGGGCTGAGCGGGATCACCCGCGCGCTGGCGTCGGCCACGACCTCGACCGCGACCGTGTTGAGCGGGTCGATCCCGTTCTCCGAGAAGCCCGATGCGAGACCGGTGCGGCGGCGCTCGCGGGGACCGCCCATCGCCTCGAGCACGGTCAGGCGCGAGCGCGGGAAGCCGCGCTCGGTCAGCAGCACAGCGAGCTTCTCTGGTGTCGTCCCGTCCCAGGACAGGACGAGGAGCCGGGCCCCGGGCTGGAGGTGCGGGATCACCCGCTCCAGCGCCCGCCCATGCAGCGTCAGGCAAGCGGTCTCGGCCAGCGGCCAGCCGAGGCGGGCGGCCGCGAGGCTGAAGGCGGAGGCCTGCGGAAAGGCGGCGATCTCGTCTGCCGGCACCAGCCGCGCCAGCTCGGCGCCGACGCCGTAATGAAAAGGATCGCCGGTGGCGAGGACGCAGGTCGGCTGCCCGCGCCGGGCGAGGATCGCCGGGTAGGCGTCGGAGAGCGGGCTCGGCCAGGCCAGGGTCTCGGCGGCGAGCGGGCGAGCGAGGGCGAGATGGCGGCGCCCGCCGATCACCAGCCCGGCGCAATCGAGGGCGGCAGACGCGGCCGGCGACAGCCCGGCCCGCCCGTCCTCGCCGATGCCGACGATGAACAGCCAGGGGCTCGCGCTCGACTTCGGTGGAGCTTCAGACGAGAAGGCGGCCATGCGCATCCTCATCCTGGGCGGCACCACCGAGGCCGCGGGGCTGGTCCGGCTGCTCGCCGGCCGGCCGGATTTCGACGTCACCCTGTCCCTCGCCGGGCGCACGGCGGCGCCCCTCGCCCTGCCGGCGCGCACCCACATCGGCGGCTTCGGCGGGGCGGATGGCCTGGCGGCCTACTTGCGCGAGAACGCGGTTGAGGCTCTGATCGACGCCACGCATCCCTTCGCCAGGATCATCTCCCGCAACGCCGCCGTCGTAAGCCGGGAGACGGGCGTGCCGCTCCTCGCGGTCCGGCGCCCGGCCTGGGATCAGGTCCCCGGCGACGACTGGCGCGAGGTCGAGAGCGTGGCCGACGCCGTGCCGGCCCTCGGCGAGATTCCGCGCCGCGTGTTCCTGACCGTCGGCCGGCTCGAACTGGCCGCCTTCGCGGCGGCGCCTCACCACCGCTACCTCGTGCGCACCATCGAGCCGGTTGGCGACGCCCTGCCGGGGATCGACGTCACGGCGATCGAGGCCCGCGGCCCCTTCGGCGCGGCGGAGGAGGAGGAACTGATGCGCCGCCACGGCGTCGAGGTGCTGGCGACCAAGAATTCCGGCGGGGCGGCGACCTACGGCAAGATTGCGGCGGCGCGCGCCTTGGGTGTCCCGGTGGTGATCGTGCGCCAACCCCGCCTGCCGGATGTCGCGCAGGTGGCGGAGGCCCGTGACGCCCTGGCCTGGCTGGAGGCTCATCGGGCGACCGATCGCGGCGTGTAGACGATGGGCGCCCCGCCGTCCCGCGGGATCAGCCGGGTCGCGCTCGCCCCGATCATCACCAGGGTCGCCATGTCGGCCTCGGCGCCGCGCGCCTCGGCCAGGGACAGGATGCGGATCGCCTCGTCGGACCGGCCGACGGCGCGGGCGAGGATCACCGGGGTCTCGGGCGCGCGGTGCTCGGCCGCGAGGCCCAACGCCGCGCCGAGCTGCCAGGGCCGCGCCCGGGAGATCGGGTTGTAGAGCGCCACCACGAGGTCGGCGGCGAAGACGGCGTTCAGCCGGGCGGTGATGATGTCCCAGGGCTTCAGGTTGTCCGAGAGCGAGATCGCGCAGAAATCCCCGCCGAGCGGCGCGCCGACCCGGGCCGCCGCGGCGAGCATCGCGGTGATGCCGGGCTCGACCGTGATGGGAAGCGAAAGCCAAGCCGGGTCGCCCGCCTCCAGCGCCTCGAAGAGCGCCGCCGCCATGGCGAAGACGCCCGGATCGCCCCCCGACACCACCGCGACCCGGCGGCCGCTGGCTGCGAGTTCCAGGGCATGGCGGGCACGATCGACCTCGACCCGGTTGTCGCTGGCGTGGCGCACAAGGTCCGGCCGCTCCGGCACCCGGGCGACGTAGGGAAAGTAGCCGATCAGGTCCTGCGCCGCGTCGAGCGCCGCGGAGGCGGCCGGCGTCAGGTAGCGCGGGTCGCCGGGCCCGAGGCCGATCACCGTGACCGATCCGCTCACGGCCGGCGGCCCTCGCCCGGCACCAGCACCATCGAGAAGTAGGGCGCGCGGTCGTCCGGCTTCTCGCCGAGCGGCGTCACGCTCTCGCCCGCCATGGTGCCGCGCTCGACATAGACGGCGCGGCCGATCAGCCCGGCCTCGGTCAGCGCGGCGCGGACCTTCGGGAGGTGGCGGCCGAGCTTCATCACCACGGCGGCGTCGGTCGTTTTGAGGCGCGCGACGAGCGTCGCGTGCGGGAGGGTGGCAGGCAACACCGTCAGCACGTCGTCGCCCCAGGTGATCGGGGTGTTGGCCCGGGTCCAGCAGCCCGACATGCCGGTGACGCCCGGCACCACCTCGACCGGGAAGCGGTCCTTCAGGCGGCGCCACAGATGCATGAACGAGCCGTAGAAGAACGGATCGCCCTCCGACAGGATCGCCACGTCGCGGCCGGCCTCCAGCACCTCGGCGAGGCGCGCGGCGGCCTCGTCGTAGAAGGCGGCGAGCGCCGCCACGTAGGCCGGATCCTCGGGGTGCAGTTCGGTGGTGTAGGGGTAGGGCAGCGGCCATTCCCGGGCCGGATCCTGCACCACCGCATCGGCGATGGTGCGCGCGTTGCCGCGCTTGCCCGACTTACAGAAATGCACGAGGTGGTGGGCGCGCTCCAGCACCCGCACCGCCCGCACGGTGAGGTAATCCGGGTCGCCCGGCCCCATGCCGACGCCATAGAGCGTGCCCGTGACGGCCGCGACCGGGGCGGACGGGGTCTCAGTGGCCTCGGGAGGCGGGAAGCCGGAAGGACCGTCCATCACTCGACCTCGTTGGCGAGGGCGTTGACGGCCGCCGCCGCCATGGCGCTGCCGCCGCGCCGGCCGCGCACCACCAGGAACGGCACCCTTCCGTCAGCGGCGAGGGCGTCCTTCGATTCGGCCGCGCCGACGAAGCCGACCGGCACGCCGATCACGGCGGCGGGCGGCGCCACGCCCTCGTCCAGCATCTCGAGCAGGCGGAACAGGGCGGTCGGCGCGTTGCCGACGGCCACCACCGACCCGGCGAGCCGGTCGCGCCAAAATTCCATCGCGGCGGCGGTACGGGTGGTGTCGAGGGTCTTCGCCAGTTCCAGCACGCGGGGGTCGGAGAGGGTGCAGATCACCTCGTTGCCGGCCGGCAGCCGCGCCCGGGTGACGCCGTCGGCGACCATGCGGGCGTCGCACAGGATCGGGGCGCCGCGGCGCAGCGCGCTTTCCGCCGCTTCGGCGAAATCCGGCGACAGGTCGATGTCGGCGGGCAGGTCGGTCATGCCGCAGGCGTGGATCATCCGCACCGCCACCCGCTCGGCGGCGCCGTG
Source organism: Methylobacterium sp. EM32 (assembly GCF_040593685.1). NCBI lineage: Bacteria > Pseudomonadati > Pseudomonadota > Alphaproteobacteria > Hyphomicrobiales > Methylobacteriaceae > Methylobacterium > Methylobacterium sp. EM32. Next base: position 50,582 of record NZ_JBEXZS010000072.1, read on the forward strand.
GAAGCGTGCGAGGTCGGATTCGGCGCGGATCATCGCGAAGGAGCGCGCGTAGATGGCGGCGCCGTCGCGGATATAGTCGAGGCGCGGGTTCATGCGGGCTCCCGGAATGCGTCTCTCAGGTCCGAAGCGACATCAGGGGCAGGTCGGACTCGCACGCTCTCTAGCCGCTCCAGCACGGCACCGAAAGTGAGGACGAGGTCGGTCGCGGTGCCGGCGTTGCCCTCCAGCACCACCCCGTAGCGGCCATCCGCCCGGCCGACCAGCGTGAGGGTGGCGGGACCGGGCAGGGCGCAGCCCTTCGGGCATCCGGAGACATGGGCGGTGGCGCCGAGCCCCGCGAGAGGCGCGAAGGCGGCGGCGAGGCGATGGGCATCGGCTTGCGCCGGCGTGCCGCCGGAGGCGCAGGCCGGCGCACCCGGACAGGCGGCGACGGCCCGGCGCGGATCGGCGGGATCGACGATCAGGCCGGCGGCCTCGGCCTCCTCGCGCAGGGTTTTGGCGGCGGATTCGTCGCGGACGATGAGCGCGATGCCGCGGCCCGGCGTGAGGGCGAGGTGGCCGTCGCCATGCGCCTCGCTCCAGCCGGCGATGCGGTCGAGCAGGGCGGCGTCGCAGCGGCCGAAGGGGAATTCGGCGAGGAGGGCGCGGCCGTGAAGGCCGGCGGGGAGGACGGTGGTTGCTGAGGGAGCTTCGCCCAGCGTCAGCCCGTTGAGGAGGGCGTCGCGCTGCGGCGGTGCGAGCGCACGCATGCGGCGGGCGCCGGAGGCGGCGAGGCCGTGGAGGAGGGTGCGCAGGTTGGCGAGGGCCGCGGGAGCGGGGGAGGGTGCGAGCCAGAGCGGGTCGTCGGGGGTGGCGATGGCGAGCTGGAGGATAGACTGCTGCACTCCTGGTGCACCGTCCAAGTTCGTATGCCGCAATGTGCGCGTTTCCTCTCCCCGCGGGCGGGGAGAGGGCTTCGGCGACCTTGTCGTCGACGAAGCGAGGCGGCAGCCGAAGGTGAGGGGGTATGTCCGGAGGAGTCTCACGCGTCGAGACCCCCTCACCCTCGCTTCGGCTCCGCCTCCGCTCGCTTCACCCCCGACAAGGGGGGTGAAGCCCTCTCCCCGCCCGCGGGGAGAGGAGAAGATCCGCGCCTTGCTAGGCGAAGTGCGGGCGAAACTGCTCCCCACGCTGGAAGTCAACCGCACCCAGACATCCGCCTCGACCGGCCCAAGCCCGCCCGCTGCATCCTCCACCGCCACCAGCGTCTTCGCCGGCAGCCCCGCGATCTCCCACCCAATCGCCTCCACCGCCGCGACGAGCCTGAGCCCATCCGCCCCGGCGAGCGGCGCATTCAAGGTCAATCGTTGCGGCCCGCCATCACGGCGCACATCCCCCAAGCCCGCCTCGCCCAGGATCGCGACGACGCGCCCGTGGCTCTCCGCCGTCACCCCGCGGATCTGCAGGTTGCCCCGGGCCGTCACGTCGAGGAGGCCGTTGCCGCCCTCCCGAGCGGCCTGCGCCGCCGCACGTGCCTGATCGGCGCCGAGCCGTCCGGCGACCGGGTGGAGCCGCACGAGGAGGCCGTCGCCGGTCGGCATCGGCCGGGCGAGGCCCGGGCACCAGCCGCGGCGAGGGGCGGGATTCACGGGCGCCGGGTCGACGGGAGCGGGGCTCATTCGGCGGCCTCGCGTGCGTCGAGGGCGGCGAGGGAGTTGCGCCGGCTGCGCCACAGGCCGCGGTCGCGCAAGGCGGCGAAGCGGTCGCGCAAGGCCTGCGCGACGCCCGGATTGGCCGCTTCGATCGCCGCGAGCACGTCCGGATCGCCGAGATATGCGTCGTAGAGCCGGTCGATGTCGGCATCCGCGACCGCGTCGGTGGCAGCCGCCATGACGAACACCGCATCCAGCCCCTGCGCCAGCTCCTGCGCCCCGCGCCAGCCGTGGCGCAGCTGCGCGGCGATCCAGCGCGGATGGGCGAGGCGGCCGCGCACCAGCCGGGCGACGTCCTCGCGGGCGGTGCGGGCGCGGGGCGCCTCGGGGCGGCTGGTATCGAGGCTGTAGAGGATGGGCGCCGCGCCCAGGGACGCGGCGGCGGCGGAGAACCCCCCCATCGCGTCGGCGGCGGCGTCGCCGTCGAGGAGGTCGCGCTCGGCGACGTCGAAGGCGTGAAGATAGGCGTCCGCCGCCGCGACCCGGGCGGCGAAATCGGCGTCCGAGGCACTCGCCGCTCCCGTCGCCTCCGCGGTGGCGTCGAGATAGGCTCGGGCGAGGTCGCCGCGCCCGGTCCACGCGCCGTCGAGGGCGAGCGCCGCGGTGCCGGCGCCGTAGCGGCCGGGCGCCGCCCCGAACACCCGCGCCGGCGCCTCGCCCCGGCGGCGGGCGGCGGCGAGCGGGTTGTCGGCATCCTCCTCCTCCCGCGCCGCGACCGCCCGGGCGGCGCGGTCGAGGAGGGCCAGCGTCTCCGGGAAGGTATCGCGGAAGGCGCCGGAGACCCGGACGGTCACGTCGATCCGCGGCCGGTCGAGAAGGGCGAGGGGCAGCACCTCGAAGCCGGTCACTCGGGTCGAGGCATGGTCCCAGACCGGGCGCACGCCCATCAGCGCGAGGGCCTGCGCCACGTCCTCGCCGCCGGTGCGCAAGGTGGGCGAGGCCCAGAGATCCATGACGAGGCGAGCGGGATACTCGCCCTCGTCCTGGAGGTAGCGGCGCACCACCTCGGCGGCGGCTTTTTCGCCCAGCATCGCGGCGGCCCGGGTCGGGAGCGCCCGGGGATCGAGGGTGGCGAGGTTGCGCCCCGTCGGCAGCACGTCGGCCCGGCCGCGGGCCGGCGAGCCGGCGGGGCCGGGCTCGACGAAGCGGCCGTCGAGGCCCTTCAGCAGCCCCGCCCGCTCGGCCGGGCCGCAGGCGGGATGGGCGTCCGGTGCCTCGCCGAAGACGTGCAGCCCGTCGCGCATCGTCACCTCGCCGAGGTCGCACAGATGCGCGTCGAGGGCGGCGAGCGCGTCCGGCATCGGCGTCGCGCGGTCGATTCCGGCGGCCGCGAGGAGGCCGGCATCCTCCGCCCGCTCCAGGATACCCCGGGCGATGAGCGTCGCCCGGCGGGGATCGAGCACGGTCGCGGCGGAATATTCCTCCACCAGCTCGCGCAAGGTCGCGGCCTCCGGATCGAGGCCGGCCGCGGCGGTCTCCGGCGGCAGGTGCCCGATCGTGACGGCGCCGATCCGGCGCTTGGCCGGTGCCGCCTCGCCGGGATCGTCGACGATGAAGGGATAGATCACCGGCAGCGGCCCGATCGCGAGCGCCGGCCAGCAGGCGGGGGAGAGCGCCACCGCCTTGCCGGGCAGCCACTCGGTGGTGCCGTGGGTGCCGAGATGGATCAGCGCATCGTAACCCTCGCGCAACGCCAGGTGGAAGGCGAGGGAGGCGTGGCAGGGCACCGCGTCGGGATCGTGATAGCCCGCCTTGCGGTCGCCCTTGTGGCCGCGATCCGGCTGGAGCGCCACCAGCACGGAGCCGACCTGCACGGCACGGAACCGGAAGGCCCCATCCTGCACGGCCGGATCGTCGGCGGGCTCGCCCCATTCGGCCGCGAGAGCCGCGCGGGCCTCCGCCGGCAGCTGGGCGCGCCAGGCCTCGTAGGCCGAAAGCGGCACCGCGAGGCCCGGCACCCCTTCGGTGAGGCGGCGCATCAGGGCGTCCGGCTCCGGGATGTCGGAGACGGCGTAACCCTCGGCAGACAGGAGGTCGAGGATGGCCCGGGTGCTCGCCGGGGTGTCGAGCCCGACCGCGAATCCGGCCCGGCCGCCCCGGGCCGGGTAGTCGGACAGGATCAGCGCGAGGCGGCGCTCGGACCGCGGCTTGGCGGCGAGGCGGGCCCAGGCGGCGGCGCGGTCGGCGGTGGCGGCAATGCCGGAAAAATCCGGCACGGCGCGGCGCTCGCGAAACCCCTCGACCTCCGGCGCCTCCTCCTTGTGCGAGATCGGGAAGCCGGAGAGCCGCCCATCGAATTCCGGCAAGGCCACCTGCATGGCGAGGTCGGCCGCCCCGAGCCCCCGGCCGGACGCCGCCCAGGCCTCCCGGCCCGCGCCGACCGTGAAGGCCTGGATCACCGGGCATTCCGCCGCATCAAGGACGAAGCCGGCTTCCTCCCGGGCCGAGAAGGCGGTGGCAGCGACGATCACGGCGGGATTCTGGGTTGCGACGGCCGCGCGCACGGCCGCCACCGCCTCCGGGTCCTTGAGGCTCGCCACCGCGACGATGGCGGGGCTGAGGCCCCGCTCCCACAGGGCGGCCGCGAGGGCGGTGACCGGCGCGGTGTCGCCGCCGAGGATCGCCGAGCGGTAGACGAGCACGAGCGCCCGCGGCAGGGCCGAGGCGGGATCCGGCCGATCGCGCACGCCGCAGCCCGGGCACCAGGCGAAGCCCCGCGGCAGGGCGCGGGGCGGCTCGGCCGCGATCGGCCGGCCGAGCTCGGCGGCGATCCGCGTGAGGAGCCCGCGCAGGTTCTCAGGACCGCCGGCGCGGAAATAGGCGTCGAGGGTGTCGCGCAGCTCCGGCGTCACCGTCGAGACCGCGTCGAGGCGCGGATCCGGCCGGTCGTCCCCCGGCAGCACCGCGAGGGGGATGCCGTGCGCCCGGCACGTCTCGGAGAGCCGCTCGATGCCGTAGCGCCAATAATCGAGCCCACCGAGGCAGCGCACCAGCACGAAGCGGGCCCGGGCTATCACCGCGTCGGCGTAGAGGTCGACCGAGAGCGGGTGGCGCAGCTGCGCGAGCTTGGCGAGCCGCAGGCTCGGCCATTCTCCGGGCAGGCCTGCATAAGCGTTCGCCAGACCGGCGAGATCGGAATCGGTGAAGGACAGGGCGACGATGTCACCGGGCGCCTGGCCCAGATCGACCGCCGCCTCGCCCTCGTCGAGGGAGACCGAATCGATGCGCAGGAGGTGCATCTGTCGGCCTCAGGGACGGAATGAGCAGGTACGGCCGCTCAACCGCTGAACCGGCTCCCCACCGACCATCCGGTTACGCTCGTTGTGGCGCTCCTGCCAGGCGAAGAACTCCTGCACGCTCCAGCGCTCCAGTTTGGGCTCCGACATGCGATGCCCTCCCGGGCTCTGGGGGTTCTGTTGTTCCGGGCCGATGTAACTTTGGCGGCATATGGCGTCTGGCGCTCGCGTATCAAAATAATGCGCGTATCTCTCCTATCCCCGCCCACGCAGGGCTGTCCGGGGAAACGAGAGATACGCACCTCCCGTCTTGCGAAGCCGAACCTACCCCCGCAATGCCGCCGCCACCGCGTCCTTGTCGAACCCGGTGAGGCCGATCACCACGAGCGTCCCGTCCCGGTGCTCGCCCGGACGCCAGGGGCGGTCGTAATGGTGGGCGACGCGGCGGCCGACGCCCTGGACGACGAGGCGCATCGGCTTGTCGGCGACGGCGCAGAAGCCCTTGATCCGTAACACCCCCGCCACCTCGGCGGCCTTGGCGACCCGGGCGGCGAGATCGTCGGGCGAGCCGGCGGCTTTCACGGGCAGCGCCACGCTCTCGAAATCGTCGTGGTCGTGGTCCTCTTCCGTCTCGTGATGCGAGGGCCGGGCAGCGAGGTCGTCCTCGGCGGCCGCGTTGAGACCGAGCAGCACGCGGGAATCGAGGGCGCCGTGGGCAGTCTCGACGAGCTTGACGGCGCGCGGCAGATGCGCCTCCACCTCGGCGCGGACGCGGGCCCGCTCGCTCTCGTTGAGCAGGTCCGACTTGTTCATCACCACGAGGTCCGCGCAGAGGAGCTGGTCCTCGAACACCTCCTCGAGCGGGTTCTCGTGCTCGACGCTGGCATCGGCCGCACGCTGGGCGGCGAGCGCCTCCGGATCGTCCGCGAAGGCGCCCGAGGCCACCGCCGGGCCGTCCACCACCGCCACCACGCCGTCGACGGTCACCCGCGAGCGGATCGCCGGCCAGTTGAAGGCCTGGACCAGGGGCTTCGGCAAAGCGAGGCCGGAGGTCTCGATCAGGATGTGCTCCGGCGGCTCCGGTCGGTCGAGGAGCTTGTTCAGGGCCGGCACGAAGTCGTCGGCGACGGTGCAGCAGATGCAGCCGTTCGGCAGTTCCACCACCGCGTCGGCGTCGCAGCCCGGGATGCCGCACTCGGCCAGCAGCGAGCCGTCGAAGCCGACATCGCCGAACTCGTTGACGATGATCGCCAGGCGCCGGCCGTCATTGTGCTCGACCGCGTGGCGCACCAGCGTCGTCTTGCCGGCGCCGAGGAAGCCCGTGACGATGGTGCAGGGGATTTTCTTGAGGATGGTCATGGGGTCACCGGCGCGGGAGGGATGCGGGCGACGACGCCCTTTCGGAATTCCTGTGGACGCTCGCGCCAGGGCACGAGGCCGTCCGGGGTCCCGGCATAGAGGCCGACGCCGTCGAGGATGACGTCGGCGGAGATTTTGGGGTCGAGGTCGCCGTAGATGTAGGTCCAGCGGCCGGGGCTCGCGACCGCGACCGTGCAGGGCCGCTTGCAGACCGAGAGGCATTCCACCGGCTCGATCCGCACCGGCGCGCCGGGCCGGGCCGCGAGTGCCCGGGCGAGCGCATCGTGCAGGCGCGCGCCGGCGCGGGGGCCGTCGGCCGGATCGGCGGCGTCGCGGCAGGTGGTGCAGACGTAGAGGGTGCAGAGGTCGGAGGAGGTCGGCTCGCTCACGCGGGCACCTCGCTCCGGCGCGCAGCGCCCTTCGTGCCGGCGACGGCATTCCAGGCCCAGCCGAAGGCGAGACCGAGCACCGCCCAGAACGCGAAGGCGACCGCCAGCGACCGGGCGGCGAACTGCGCCGCGTAGACCGGCGGCATCGCGGAGATCTCTTCCGGCCCGTGCGGGGCGCCCCAGATGTGCGGCGCGACGATGAGGGCGAGGCCGACCGCGATCGCGGCGGGCCCGCGGCGGATCGCCACCAGGTAGAGGCCGGTCGCGGTGGCGAGCGCCGTCGCGACCCACCAGAGTTGGCGCGATTCGAGGGCGGCCGCCGCAGCACCGGGCAGTTCCGGCGGCAGCCCGACCGCCGGCGCGAGGCTGGCGGCGAGGAAGCCGCCGATGCCGAATTTCAGCGCCTCGGACGGCGTCACCGCGCGGCCGGTGGCGACCAGCACCGCGCCGAGGAGCAGCGCGTAGCCGACACCGCTCACCAGCGTCGCCAGCGCCGTGAAAGCGAGGCGCGGCAGGCCGGGCGCCGGCTGCCATTGCGGCTCAGCCCCGTGGTCGTGGCCGGCATGAGCCAGCACGATCAACGGGTTGGCGAAGGCGTGTTTGGCCGGCGCCACGCTCTCCGCCGTCTCGTACTTCTCCGCCGCCAGGATCAGCGGCGAGGTGAGGGCGAATTGCAGGACCGAGGCCACGCACGCGGCGAGGAAGCCGGCGACCAGTGCCGCGGCGAGCAGACGTTTCGTCATGGGGGGATCACCTGCACGACCAAAGGGCCACGGGCCCGCAGCCCCTCAAGGGCGCAGGCCGCGCGGCTTTGCGAGGGTCAGGCCCTGGTCAGTGGCAGGGGAAGTTGTGGGCGTGGCGCCAGTCGTGCGCGGCGTTGTGCAACGCGACCACGGGCGCGAAGCCGGAGACGAACAGGAGCCCGATGCCGAGCGTGGCAGCCAGGAGGACGGCGCTCAGGCGCTCGCCGACGAGGGCGGGGGAGAGGGACCGGGTGATCGCGACCATGACGAACTCCTGCCGCCCCACCGGCGGCGTCGAGAGAAAGGGGTGACGGCAGGTCTCCTGGCTCGCGGCGTCTTGCTGGCCCACCGCCTTCCCGGATCGCTCCAGTGGCCGATGGCGGACCGTGTGTGACCGCTCACAGTTGCGGGGGCAGCCGCGGCATACCGGAAGAAGCCCGGCTCCCGCGTTCCCTTTTCACCTCGTCGCCGAGGCACCGTCGTGCCCGACCCTAGCCGGTCGCCTGCGGGCTTGCAATCGGCGCGGCCTGCCGCGACACCTCCGGCCCCGAGTTTTTCGCGGCCCCGAGTTCTTCGCCAGACAAGGAGATGCCCGTGCCGGATCCGGACCACGCCGCCTCGCGCCTGACCCTGGTGCTGGGCGGCGCCCGATCGGGAAAAAGCCGCTACGCGGAAGGGCTGATCGAGGCGCGGCCGGGCCCTTGGCTCTACGTCGCGACGGCGCAAGCCTGGGATGACGAGATGCGCGCGCGCATCGCCGAGCATCGCGCCCGCCGGCCTCCGCCCTGGGAGACGGTCGACGCGCCGCGCGACCTGGCGACGGTGATCGCCCGGGCGCCGGCCGGGCGGCCGGTGCTGGTCGATTGCCTGACCCTGTGGCTGACCAACGCGATGCTAGACGAGGCGGCCGACCTTGCGGCGGAGACCGGCTCGCTGGTCGAGGCCTGCCGAACGGCGGCCGGGCCATTAGTGCTGGTTTCGAACGAGGTCGGTTTCGGCATCGTGCCGGAGAACGCGCTCGCCCGCCGGTTCCGCGACGAGGCCGGGCGCCTGCACCAGCGGCTTGCGACGCTCGCCGACCGGGTGGTGCTGGTGGTGGCCGGCCTGCCGATGATCATCAAGGGAGACGCCCAATGAGCGACGACGAGGCGGCGCGCCACCGCGCCAAGATGGAGAAGCGCAAGGCGGTGCAGGACGCCGAGGTCGCGGGCAAGACGATCGAGAAGGGCCTGCTGATCGTCCATACCGGCCCCGGCAAGGGCAAGTCGACCGCCGCCTTCGGGCTGATGCTGCGGGCGCTCGGCCGCGGCTGGCGGGTCGGGGTGGTGCAGTACATCAAGGGCGCCTGGGAGACCGGCGAGCGCTTCGCGCTGGAGCGGTTCCAAGATCAGGTCGCGTGGCACACGATGGGGGAGGGTTTCACCTGGGAGACCCAGGACCGCGACCGCGACATGGCGGCGGCCCGCGCCGCTTGGGCGAAGACCGAGGCGCTGATGGCCGATCCGTCGATCCGGCTGCTGATCCTCGACGAACTCAACATCGCCCTGCGCTACGATTACCTGCCGCTCGACGCGGTGGTGGCGGCGTTGAGCCGGCGCCGGCCGGACCTGCACGTCGTGGTGACGGGGCGCAACGCCAAGCCGGAGCTGATCGCGGCGGCCGACCTCGTCACCGAGATGGGCTCGGTGAAGCACCACTTCGCCGCGGGGGTGAAGGCGCAGGAGGGCATCGAGTTCTGATTGCGAGTTCCGATTGACGGGGAGGGCGGCTCGGGGCTACAGGCTCGGCCATGACCAGCGCCCGCCCGACCGGATTCTATTATTCGCCGCGCAATTAGCGGCGGAGTGCTCGTCATCTCTCAACCGCTGCGACGTGTCGGCGGTTGAGGCTCTCAGGAATTTCCCGGCCCGCCGACCTCGCCCAGATCCGAGGTCTCCCGTGCCGTCCTCCCCCATCCCGCTCCCCGCCCTCGGCCTGATCGGCTTCGGCGCCTTCGGCCGCCTCGTCGCCGCGCATCTGGCACCGCTCTTCACGCTGCGCGTCCACGATCCCTTCGCGCCCGCCTCCGCCTTCGCAGCGGCCGGGATCGAACCTTGCTCTTTGGAAGAAGCCGCCGCCTGCCCGGTGGTGATCCTGGCGACGCCCGTCCCGACCCTGGCGGCTTTAGTCCGGGACATCGCCCCGCACCTGCGGCCGGGCGCCCTCATCCTCGATGTCGGGTCGGTGAAGGTGCGGCCGGCGCAGATCATGCGGGCCGGCCTGCCGCCGGGCGTCGACATCGTCGCGACCCACCCGCTGTTCGGGCCGCAGAGCGCACGGGACGGACTGCGCGGCCTCAAGATCGCGGTCTGCCCGGTGCGGGGCGAGCGCGCCCGACGGGTCGGCGCCTTCCTGCGGCGGGCCCTCGGGCTCACCGTGATCCTGACCACGCCGGAGGCGCATGACCGCGAGGCGGCGGCAGTGCAGGGCCTGACCCACCTGATCGCCAAGGTGCTGGTGGCAATGGAGCCGCTGCCGACCCGGATGACCACCCGCAGCTTCGACCTGGTGATGCAGGCCGTCGGCATGGTCCGGCACGACGCGCCGGAGGTCTACCACGCCATCGAGCGCGAGAACCCTTACGCGGGCGAGGTCAGGCGGCGGTTCTTCGAGCTGGCGGCGCAGATGGACGGGGAGTTGGGGGACATTGACTTGATCGACGCCACGATCACTCCCGACGCCCGCGTGACACTCCGTGTCATCCCGGGGCTCGTCGAAGGCGAGAACCCGGGATCCACAACCGCTGACGGTGCGGAACGAGGCGATAGGCCTTCCGCTTCGTCCTGAAGCGTCAGCGGTTATGGATCCCGGGTTCCGCTTTCGCGGCCCCGGGATGACACGGAGGGTGGCAGGACTTTGGGAGGGAGCCAGAGCGCGCCCTCACTCCCCCGCCGCCTCTTCCGCCGCCCGGGCCCGCTCGCGGCGCTTCTCCATCGCCCGCACCGAGAAGATCGAGGCCTCGTAGAGGAGCAGCATCGGGATCGCGAGCGAGAGCTGGCTGATCACGTCCGGCGGGGTCAGCACCGCGGCGGCGACGAAGACCAGCACGATCGCGTAGCGCCGGCGATCCTTCAGGAATTTCGAATCGATCAGCCCGATCTGGCCCAGCAGGGTCAGGATCACCGGCAGCTGGAACGCGATCCCGAAGGCGAAGATCAGCGTCATGATGAGCGAGAGGTACTCGTCCACCTTCGGCAGGAGCTCGATCGTGGCCTCGCCGGGCTGGCCGATCTGCTGCAGACTGACCGAGAACTTGATCAGCAGCGGCATCGCCAGGAAGTAGACGACGAGGGCGCCGAGCACGAAGAAGACCGGCGTGGCGACGAGGTAGGGCAGGAAGGCGCGGCGCTCGTTGCGGTACAGGCCCGGCGCCACGAAGGCGTAGAGCTGGGTGGCCACGACCGGGAAGGACAGGAAGCCGGCGCCGAACACGCTGAGCTTGATGTTGGTGAACACCTGCTCGAGGAAGTGGGTCGCGATCAGCCGCGCCTTCTCGGCCCCTACCACGGTCACGTAGGGGTGGACCAGGATGTTGTAGATGTGCTGCGCGAAGAAGAAGCAGACGAAAAACATCACCCCGAAGGCGAGCAGCGACTTGATCAGCCGCGAGCGCAGCTCGATCAGGTGCTCGATCAGGGGTGCGCGCGAGGCCTCGATCTCGGCTTCATCGGCCTCGGTCATCATGCGGTCGGGCCCGTGCTGGCGGTGTGGTGAGACGAATCAGGGGCGGCGCGGGCCGCGTCGGCCTTGAGCTGCGCGGTCGCGGCAGCGAGCGTCGAGACCGACGGCTTCTCGACCGCGGGCTCTGGCAGCGCGTAGGCTGGCGGGGCGGCGGGATCGACCGGTGCGGGGTCGATCGGGGCAGGGTCGACCGGCGGATGCGGCTCCGGCAGCGCCGCGTACGGGTCGGAGATGAGGGGATCGGTCCCCGGCATCGCCGCCGTCGCGGGTTTCGGCACGCCGTCGACGGCGCCCTTGATCTCGTTGCGGATGGTCTGGACCGGGTTGAAGCCGGTCGACGTCGCCGACGAGACGCTGCGGTTGATGCCCTCGACCTCGCGGCGGACCTCGTCGAGCTCCGCCTCGCGCATCGCCTCGCTGAACTGGCTCTGGAACTCGCCGGCCATGCGCTTGAGCCGGGCGGTGACCTGGCCGACGGTGCGCAGCGCCTTGGGCAGGTCCTTGGGGCCGATGACGACGAGCGCGACGCCGCCGATCAGCATCACCTCGCCCCAACTCATATCGAACATGGCGTGACGGCCCTGCTACTCGCGCGGCGCAACTCTTGAGCGGGCGCCTCGCGCGGGCTGTCTAGCACGCCGGTGCGCCGGCGCCAGTCACCACCGCGCAGGTTCCCGCCAGAACGCGTCCCCTCGGGACGTGGGAGCGAGGGCACCTGCCGGGATAACCTTCGAGGAACGCGCAAGGCGCGGAGGCGGGCCGGCGGCCACGCGCTCCTGCGCGAGAGAATGGTGACGGACCGCTCAGCCGACCTTGCGGTCGACGTTCGGCTCGGCGGTACCGACCGGCGGCATCTGCGCGGTCGGGACGTGCGTGGGTTGAACCGGGGTCGGCTGCACGTGAACCGGCTGGACCGGAGCCGGCTGCACCACCGGCGGCGCCACCGGCACCGGCGGGACCTGCGCGTGGGGCACCTGCGCCGTCGTGGTCGGGGCCTGGTCCTCGTCGGCCATGCCCTTCTTGAAGGCCTTGATGCCCTTGGCGACGTCGCCCATCAGGTCGGACACCTTGCCGCGCCCGAACAGCAGCATGATGATCACGCCGACGACGATCCAGTGCCAGATACTCGCGCCGCCCATGGTTCTCTCCCGCGCGGCGTTCACGTCGCCGCGGCACTCTCGCGGGGCGTCCTGCGACGCCCCAAACCTCTGTTCCCGCAGGCCCAACGGCGACCCGAGCGCCTGCGGTGCGGCCGGAACGTAAGGACGGCAGGAGGCGAAAACAAGCGTTTCCTCGGGAGTTGGCGGAATGCCCCACCCGGGAATGCAGTGCACCTCGCAAAACTCCCCGCCGCGCCGACGCAGCCCCAGAGAGCTGCGGCGGTGATCGGGAGTGTTGCGAGAGACGCTCAGTCCGCCGCGGCGTCGCCGGGGGCCAGCGGATCCTCGTCGAGCCCGGCCGCACCCGGCTGCGGCACCCGGAAGCCGGCCGGCAGCCGGCCCTCGATCAGGCCGAGACCCTTCAGCTCGTCGAGGCCGGGCAGGTCGGAAACGGCGTCGAGGCCGAAATGGTCGAGGAAGGCCGGGGTGGTACCGTAGGTCACCGGCCGCCCCGGGGTGCGGCGGCGCCCGCGCAGGCGCACCCAGCCGGTCTCGAGCAGCAGGTCGAGGGAGCCCTTCGAGGTGGTGACGCCACGGATCTCCTCGATTTCGGCCCGGGTCACCGGCTGGTGGTAGGCGACGATGGCGAGCGTCTCGAGGGCGGCCCGCGACAGCTTGCGCGCCTCCGGGACGCCGCCCCGCAGGGCGGGGGCGAGGTCGGGCGCCGTGCGGAAGGCGTAGCCGCCGGCCACCCGCGCGAGCGTGATGCCCCGGGGCGCGTAGGCGTCCGCGATCTCTGCGAGCACGGCCCGGATCTCGGTGCCGGGCGGCAGCCGGGCGGCGAGGTCGGCCTCGGAGAGGGGCGCTGGCGCGCAGAAGATCAGCGCCTCGGCGAGGCGCGCAGCCTCGGAGGGGGGAGGCGGGCCGGGGGAGCGGGGAGCCTTCGCCACGCGGCTCTACGGTCCCGCGGCGCGGATCTGGATCGGCGCGAAGGGTCCGTCCTGGCGCAGCAGGATCTGGCCCTCGCGGGCGAGTTCCAGCACTGCGGAGAGCGAGGAGGCGCGCACGGTGGCACGGCGCTTCGGGTCGGCGAGGTATTGCGCGAGATAGGACTCGAGGTCGGTCCAGTCGTCCCGCGGGCCGATCAGCCGCTCCAGTGCGGCGCGGGCATCGACCAGGGACCACACGCTGCGCGGCGGCAGCGTCACCTGCGCCCTTGCCTGCTCCTGGCGCTGGCGGGCATAGGCCGCGATCAGGTCGTGCATGGTGACGGCAAACGAGCCTGGCGCAGCAACGGCGGGTTCCGGCGGGGCGGCGCCGCGGCCGAAGACGTCGCGCCCGAGCTGGGCCCGGCCGGAGAGCATCGCGGCGGCGGCGCGGATCGCCTCGAGGCGGCGCAGCCGCAGGCTCAGGGCCTCGGCGAGGTCGCCGGCGGCGGGTTCGGGGCCGCGGGGCGGCGCCGGCAGCAGCAGGCGCGACTTCAAGTAGGCGAGCCAGGCCGCCATCACGAGGTAATCCGCCGCCAGTTCCAGCCGCAGGCGGCGGGCCTCGTCGATGAACGCGAGGTACTGCTCGACCAGCGCCAGGATCGAGATCCGGGCGAGGTCGACCTTCTGGCGCCGGGCCAGTTCGAGCAGCAGGTCGAGGGGGCCCTCGAAGCCGTCGACATCGACCACGAAGGCCGCGCCGTCGGCGACGTCCCCGGACTCCGCGAAGTCGTCCGCCAACGCGTCCGCCACCTCAGGCCGCGGCGGCGAGCCCGGCATCGAGGCGGGCGCGGGCCTCGGCGGGGTCGAAGGCCGGGGCGGCGGGGGTCAGGCGGGCGAGCGCGGCGTCCGCCCGGCGCAGGGCCTCGCCGGCGAGGACGGGTGCGGCGGCCACGACCTCCTCCATCTCGGCCCGGACGCCGTTGCAGTGCAGGCCGATGTCGCAGCCCGCCCGGAAGGCGGCGGCGGTGCGATCCCGGAAGCTGCCGGAGAGGGCGTTCATCGACAGATCGTCGGTCATCAGGAGGCCGCCGAAGCCGATGCGGCCCCGCACGATCTCGCGGATCACCGTCGCCGAGGTGGTGGCGGGAGTCTCCGGGTCGAGGGCGGGGAACACCACGTGGGCCGACATCGCCATCGGCAGGTCGGCGAGCGCCCGGAAGGGGCGGAAGTCGTGGGCGTCGAGGTCGTCGAGGCTCGCCTCCACCACCGGCAGGGCGTGGTGGCTGTCGGCGCCGGCGCGGCCATGGCCGGGCATGTGCTTCATCACCGGCAGCACGCCGCCGGCCATCAGCCCCTCGGCCACCGCCCGCCCGAAGGCCGCGACCACCGCCGGGTCGGTGCCGTAGGCCCGGTCGCCGATGACGTCGTGGGCGCCCGGCACCGGCACGTCGAGGACCGGCGCGCAATCGACGTTGATGCCGACCTCGGCGAGGTCGTACGCCATCAGGCGGGCGCCGAGATGGGCCAGCATCGGCCCGGTCTCGGGGCCGCCGGCGCGAAGATAGGCCCGCCCGGACGGGTAGGCCGGCCAGTGCGGCCGCGTCATGCGCTGCACCCGGCCGCCCTCCTGGTCGATCAGGATCGGCGCGTCGGCCCGGCCGACGGTGTCGCGGAGCGCCGCCGTCAGGGCGCGGACCTGATCCGGCGTCTCGACGTTGCGCTTGAACAGGATGAAGCCCCAGGGCCGCACCGCGCGGAAGAAGGCGGCCTCCTCGGGGCTCAAGGTCGGGCCGGCGCAACCGAGGATCAGGGCAAGGGTCATCGACGGCGGCTCTCGGCGGTTGAGAAGAGGGGAACGATCGCGCGGTCCCGCCCGGCACCCATGACGGGCGCCGATGATTCGGGAAACGCAAGCGCAAAGAGCGGATAATTTAGGCGATTCGCCGGCCCCGGCTGTCGGCGATGCGCCACAGCCGGAGGGTTTTCCGGCGCCCGGCCTACGACCGGGGCGCCTCCGCCCGCGGGATCTGGCGGCTCCGTTCCCGATATCAGCTCTCGATATCAGTTCTTGGCGACGAAGCAGGCAGCGCCCGCGGCCTTGAGCTTGCCGCACAGGCTGTCAGCGCTGTCCTTCGCCATCGGCCCGACGCGGACGCGGTAGATCGACTTGCCGTTGACCTCGGCCTGGCGGATCAGCGGCGACTGCCCACCGAGCACGGCGCCGTAGCGCTCCTGGGCCTGGCGGAACGCCACCTCGGCCTCCTTCTCGGTAGCGCGCACCGAGAGCTGAACCGAGAAGCCGCCGACCGGCGCCTGGGGCGTCGGCACCGCCTGGGTGGTGGTCGGCGCCTCGGCGGAGGCGACGCGCTGCACCGGCTTCTGCCGCGGCTCGGCAACCGGGGTCTCGGCGGGCGTCTCGGCCACCGGGGTGCGGGCGGCGGGAGCGGTCGCGATGGTGCGCGGGCCGCGCGGGGTGACCGGCGCCGGGGGCGAGCCCGTTGCCTCGCTCGGCAGGGTCATGGTCGGGATCGGCGAGGCCGCGGGGCCCTGCGCGGCCTGCGCCTGCGCCTGCGCGGCGGCCTGGGCCGCGCGCTGGGCCTCGGCCGGCGAGGGCTCGGGCCGGACCGAGACGGTGCGCACCCGGCGCGGCTCGCCGAGGGATTCGGTCAGGGCATTGCCCGGGGCGGCGGGCGTCGCCGACGCGCCGGCCTCGGCGGCGAGCGAGCGGGCCGCCTGCTTCACGTCGAGGGGTTGCTCCTCGCGGTTGACGATGCGGATCTGCCCGTCCTTGGCCGGCGCGGTCGCGGTGCGCTCGTAGATCTGCTTGTTCTGGTCCGGGATCTCGACGCCGCCGGCATTCTGCGGCGCCACCTTGAGGGGAGTCTGGTCGGCCACCACCAAGATCGGCGCGCCGGAGCGGCTATGGTGAAACGCCTTCCAGGTCAGCGCCCCGCCGATCGAGGCCGCGACGATGCCGAGCGCGGTGCCGACGAGGGCGATGCGCCGGCGACCCCGCGGCCGCGGCTCGGGGTTCGTCTCCGGCTCGGGGGCGGCGGGCGCCGGCTCGGAATCGGTCTCGCGCTCGACCGCGGCGAGGTACTGATTGAAGGCGGAGGCCGGGGTATGGGCCGGCATCGGCGCCCCGAGGGTCGGCTCGTTGCGGGTGGCCGAGAGGCCGGATTCGGGCGGGGGCGCCTCGCCGTAGCTCGGCATCACCGGCTCGACGCGGCCGCGCGGCGGCTCGGCGGCGCGGGTCGCCTCCTTGGCCTCCTTGGCCTCGAGCAGGGCGCGGAACGGATCGTCCTGGCCGACGATGCGGGCGAGCTCGGCAAGGGGGTCGGGCCGGGCGCCCGGATGACCCTGGCGGGTGGGAGCCGGCTGCCGATCCTGCTCGTAGCCGTCGTAATCGACGGGAATCCGGGAAGCATTGGTCGTCATGGCAGCACCATCCTGTTCGCCCTCGCGTCACCTCACCGCGCTCGGGCCCGGCTCGGCGGCACCGGCCGCCGCTCCCGATATGGGAAGGGCGGCCGTCAGATCCCATCGCTCGCGTCCCGTCGCGGCATCACCTTGCGGCATACCGCGACGACCGGTCGCGCTCCGGTCCCCGGGGCGACGCCTCAGCGCATCTCGTCGGGCGCACCGACGCCGAGGATCCCGAGATTGGACGCGACCACGCCCTTGAGGGCAGCGACGAGGGCCAGCCTCGCCTCGGTGGACTTTCTGTCGGTTTGATTAACAAACCGTAATTGCGGCAAGTCTTTGCCCTTGTTCCAGAAACTATGGAACGCGCTGGCGAGCTCGTAGAGGTGGAAGGCGACGCGGTGCGGCTCGTGGGCGGCCGCCGCCGCCTCGATGACGCGCGGCACCTGGGCGATCAGGCGCATCATCTCGAGCTCGCCCGGATCGGTCAGGCCCGACAGGTCGGCGCCCGCGAGCGCGGCCGGCGACAGGTCGAGGTCGGGGAACGCCTCGCGGGCCTGGCGGAACACCGAGGCCGCGCGGGCATGCGCGTACTGGACGTAGAAGACCGGGTTGTCCTTCGACTGCTCCACCACCTTGGCGAGATCGAAATCGAGCGTCGCGTCGTTCTTGCGGTAGAGCATCATGAACCGCACGGGGTCGCGCCCGACCTCGTCGATCACCTCGCGCAGGGTGACGAACTCGCCCGCCCGCTTCGACATCTTCACCGGCTCGCCGCCGCGCAGGAGCCGCACCAGCTGGCACAGCTTGACGTCGAGGACCGCCTTCCCGTCGGAGACCGCCTTCACCGCCGCCTGCATGCGCTTGACGTAGCCGCCATGGTCGGCGCCGAGCACGTCGATCAGCTCGACGGCGCCGCGCTCGACCTTCGCGCGGTGATAGGCGATGTCGGAGGCGAAGTAGGTGAAGCTGCCGTCGGATTTCAGGAGCGGCCGGTCGATGTCGTCGCCGAAGGCGGTGGCCCGGAACAGGGTCTGCTCACGGTCCTCCCAGTCTTCCGGCAGCTGGCCCTTCGGCGGCGGCAGCCGGCCCTCGTAGACGAGGCCCTTGGCCCGCAGGTCGGCGATCAGCGCCGCCACGGCGCCGCCGTTGCCGCCCTCCTGCAGGGTGCGCTCGGAGAAGAACACGTCGTGGTGGATGCCGATCGCCGCGAGGTCCTCGCGGATCCGGTCCATCATCCGGTCGATGGAGAAGTCGCGCACCAGGGGCAGCCACTCGGCCTCGGGCTTGTCGCGGAGCGTCTCGCCGTAACGCTCCTTCAGCGCCTCGCCGACGGGCACGAGGTAGTCGCCCGGATAGAGGCCCTCGGGAATCGCGACGGTCTCGCCCAACGCCTCGCGGTAGCGCAGGAAGGCCGAGCGGGCGAGCACGTCGACCTGCGCGCCGGCATCGTTGATGTAGTATTCGCGCGTCACGTCGCGGCCGGCGGCGGCGAGCAGATTGGCCAGCGCGTCGCCGAACACCGCGCCGCGGCCGTGGCCGACATGCATCGGACCGGTCGGGTTGGCCGAGACGTACTCGACATTGACGCCGCCCGGCGCGGGCGCGCCGCGGCCGTAGGCCTCGCCCTCGCGCAGCACCGCCTGCACCACCTTGGCATAGATCGCGGGGTCGAGTCGCAGGTTGATGAAGCCCGGCCCGGCGACCGCGGCGTCGGTCACGCGGGGATCCTGGCGCAGGTCCGCCGCCAGCGCCTCGGCCAGGGCCTTCGGATTGGTGCGCGCCTCCTTCGCCAGCACCAGGGCGGCGTTGGTGGCGAGGTCGCCGTGGCTCGGATCGCGCGGCGGCTCGACCACCACGCGGGCGCGGTCCAGCCCCTCCGGCAGGGTGCCGGCGCGGGTGAGCGTCTCGAGCGCCTCGCCGATGCGGGCCTCGAAGGCGGCGAAGATGTTCATGCGTTGACCAGTTCTGCAAAGTTCGGGCCGGAGGCGGGCGTGCCGCATCCGGCGCGCCGGGCTCTTCTCACGCCGGGGCGGGCGGCTGCAAGCGGGGCGGTTCGAGCAGACATCTCTCCTCCCCCTTGTGGGGAGGAGCCGGAGGTGGGGGTGGTGCCGGAGAAGTCTCAGCGGTGCCTTCTGCACCACCCCCACGTGGGATCTTCGATCCCCATGACCCCTCCCCACAAGGGGGAGGGGA
>NZ_JBEXZS010000073.1:0-13525 GCF_040593685.1 Methylobacterium sp. EM32
GGTGAGGGTGACACGCTGCCGAATAAGACGCAGTGCGTCACGCTGCCAGCACGACGGTCATAGCTTCACACTGAAGCGTGTCACCCTCACCCCCGGCCCCTCTCCCACTCGGGAGAGGGAAGGCGTGCTTTATTCGTCTTCGGATGGTTCACGCGGAAATCTTATCACCCCGCTCGCCGCGCCAGTTCCAAGAACTCCTCCACCTCCGCCTCACTCGTCGAGAAGGCGGTGATCAGTCGGATCATCCGCTCGTCCTCTCGCACCGTCTCGCCCGCCGGCAGGCTGCGGCTCGTCCAGTCGTAATAGACCGCGCCGCCCCGGCGCAGGGCCGCGTCGAGGCCGGCCGGCAGGATCGGGAAGAGCTCGTTGCCCTGGACCGGCCAGGCCAGGCGCACGCTCGGGACCTTGGACAGACCCCCGGCGAGGCGCGCCGCCATGCGGTTGGCGTGGGCGGCGTTCGTCAGCCAGTGGTCTCCGTCGAGATAGGCGTCGAGCTGGGCGGCGAGGAAGCGGCCCTTCGACAGGATGTGGCCGGCGCGCTTGCGCCGGAACTCCAACGTCTCGGCGAGGTCGGGGCGGAAGACCAGGATCGCCTCGGCAGCGAGCGCTCCGTTCTTGCTCGCGCCGAAGGAGAGGATGTCGACACCGGCGCGCCACGTCATCTCGGCCGGCGCGCAGCCGAGGGCCTGGAGGGCGTTGGCGAAGCGCGCCCCGTCCATGTGGACGGTGAGCCCGTGGTCGTGGGCGATGCGGGACAGGTCCGAGATCTCCTCGACCGTGTAGGCCTGCCCGCTCTCGGTGAGCTGCGACAGGGTGAGCGCCCGGGGCGGCATCTGCTTCACGTGCCGGGTCAGGCCGGAGAGAAAGGTGTCGAGGGTCTCGGGCGCAATCTTGCCGCCGGTCCCGGGCAGGCCGTGCAGCTTGGCGCCGTGGGTGTAGAATTCGGGCGCGCCGCACTCGTCCTCCATCACGTGCGCCTCCTCGTGGCACACGCACAGGCCGAAGGGCGGCACTATCACGGAGAGCGCCAGCGCATTCGCCGCGGTGCCGGTGGCGACCGGGAAGACCGCGAGGTCGGAATGATCGAACAGGGCGCGGAAGCGCGGGTTGAGCCCGAGCGTCAGCGGATCGGCGCCGTAGGCCGGCATCGCCCCGCCATTGTGGCGCACGATCGCCTCCAGCACCGGAGCGCTCGCCCCGACTACGTTGTCGCTCGCGAAATTCATGCGTGACCAAGCCCCTGCCATCGTGCGTCCGGCCATCATGGCGGGAAGGACCGGCCGGGGCGAGGCACGCCGGCTCATGCCTCGCATGTGTCACCGAGCGCGCCCCGCGGGGGAAAGATGCGCGGTCACACCCGGATTCGGTGTTTCGTTGCGGAGCCGGCATGCGAAACGCAAGAAAAGCACAAGCCTGGACGGAATGGCCTCTTGCTGGAGCGGTTGAAATCTGGCAGGTTCCGCGAGTTAGGACAGTACCGCTGTCCCATTTTCCCGGTCGGGCCCCGCGCCCCCGGGTCGCAAGGGCGCTGGCTTGTGGCTTGCACGATAGCCAAACGAGATACCAAACGCGCCGCCATTCGGGCGGTGCGGGCGCACGCCGGCTGAACACCAGCCTGCCGGGCGCTCGCGAGGTGCGGGCGCTCCCTTCGCGAGACGCGACCGACCCTCCCGCGGACTGAAACGACAAGAGGCGGCGGCCTTGCCCTGGGTCCGCTTAGCCGCCGCGGCGCCCCTCTCGGCCGTCCGCACGACTTCGCCCGCCCGATGAAGCGGGTATACCGGCCCGGAGCGGCGGGCCTGCCTCTGCGGCAGGCAGGCCCGCCCCTGCGGCAGGCAATCCCTTCCGGCTCGTGCGCGGAGCGGCGCACCGGCCCCATCGACACGAACCAGCGCGCTCGCCCGCGCGCCGAACCTGAAGACCGGACCATGGGAGACCAGACGATGAGCGGCACCGACCAGTCCCAGTCCTCCACCCGCGGGCAGGCGGTCCCCGCCCTCGTCGTGCGCGATCCGGCCCTGCCGGCGCGCCAGGGCCTCTACAACCCGGGCAACGAGAAGGATGCCTGCGGCGTCGGCTTCATCGCCGACATGCACAACCGCCAGAGCCACGCCATCGTCCAGCAGGGTCTGCAGATCCTGGAGAACCTCGACCATCGCGGCGCCGTCGGCGCCGATCCGAAGATGGGCGACGGCTGCGGCATCCTGGTGCAGGTCCCGCACGGCTTTTTCGCGGCGGAGGCCGAGCGCCTCGGCATCAAGCTGCCGGAGGCCGGCCATTACGGCGTCGGCCAGCTCTACATGCCGCGGGACGATGAGGGTTTCAGGACCGTCGAGGCGATCGTCGAGAAGGCGATCGCCGACGAGGGCTTGGCCCTGCTCGGCTGGCGCGACGTGCCGGTCGATCCGAGCGACCTCGGCGAGAGCGTGAAGGCGAGCGAGCCGCGCCACCGCCAGGTGTTCATCGGCCGCCCGGCCTCCAGCGCCGACCAGGACGCCTTCGAGCGCCGGCTGTTCCTCGTCCGCAAGGTGATCTCGAACGCCGTCTACACCCTCAAGGACGAGCGGCTGAAGGAGTTCTATCCGGTCTCGCTGTCCTCGCGCACCATCGTCTACAAGGGCATGGTGCTGGTGAACCAGCTCGGCCACTACTACCTCGACCTGAAGGACGAGCGCTTCGTCTCGGCCCTGGCGCTGGTGCACCAGCGCTTCGCCACCAACACCTTCCCGACCTGGCGCCTGTCGCACCCCTACC
The DNA here is from genome assembly GCF_040593685.1 of Methylobacterium sp. EM32. Classification (NCBI taxonomy): domain Bacteria; kingdom Pseudomonadati; phylum Pseudomonadota; class Alphaproteobacteria; order Hyphomicrobiales; family Methylobacteriaceae; genus Methylobacterium; species Methylobacterium sp. EM32. The sequence continues at coordinate 2,755 of NZ_JBEXZS010000073.1, forward strand.
GGATGGTGGCCCATAACGGCGAGATCAACACGCTGCGCGGCAACGTGAACTGGATGGCGGCGCGCCAGGCCAGCGTCGATTCGGAGCTGTTCGGCAACGACATCTCGAAGCTCTGGCCGATCTCCTACGAGGGCCAGTCCGACACCGCCTGCTTCGACAACGCGCTCGAGTTCCTGGTCCAGGGCGGCTACCCGCTCGCCCACGCGATGATGATGCTGGTGCCCGAGGCCTGGGCCGGCAACCCGCTGATGAGCGACGAGCAGCGCGCCTTCTACGAGTACCACGCCGCCCTGATGGAGCCGTGGGACGGCCCGGCCGCGCTCTGCTTCACCGACGGCCGCCAGATCGGCGCGACCCTCGACCGCAACGGCCTGCGCCCCGCCCGCTATCTCGTCACCAATGACGGGCTCGTCGTGCTCGCCTCCGAGATGGGCGTGCTGCCGATCCCGGACGAGAACATCGTGTCGTCCTGGCGCCTCCAGCCGGGCCGGATGCTGCTGATCGACCTGGAGAAGGGCCGCATCGTCTCCAACGAGGAGATCAAGAGCGAGCTCGCTGCCGCCCACCCCTACAAGGAGTGGCTGAAGCGCACCCAGATCGTGCTCGAGGACCTGCGCCCGGTGCAGCCGCGCGAGTCGCGCACCGACGTGTCGCTGCTCGATCGCCAGCAGGCCTTCGGCTACACCCAGGAAGACCTGAAGCTCCTGATGCAGCCGATGGCCGTGACCGGCCAGGAGGCGGTCGGCTCGATGGGCACCGACACGCCGCTCTCGGCGCTCTCCGACAAGCCGAAGCTGCTCTACACCTACTTCAAGCAGAACTTCGCGCAGGTGACGAACCCGCCGATCGACCCGATCCGCGAGGAGGCCGTGATGAGCCTCGTCTCGTTCATCGGGCCGCGGCCGAACATCCTCGACCTCGAGGGCACCTCGCGCAAGAAGCGCCTCGAGGTGCGCCAGCCGATCCTGACCAATGCGGATCTGGAGAAGATCCGCTGCATCGGCCATTTCGAGGACCGCTTCGACACCAAGACCCTCGACATCACCTACGCGGCCGAGACCGGCGCGCAGGCGATGGAGGGCGCCCTCGACCGCCTCTGCGACCGCGCTGAAGCCGCGGTGCGCGGCGGCTACAACATCATCGTGCTCTCCGACCGCGCCGTCGGCCCGGACCGGATCCCGATTCCCGCGCTGCTCGCCACCGCGTCGGTGCACAACTACCTGATCCGCAAGGGGTTGCGCACCTCGGTCGGGCTCGTGCTCGAATCGGGTGAGCCGCGCGAGGTGCACCACTTCGCGTGCCTCGCCGGCTACGGCGCCGAGGCGATCAACCCCTACCTCGCCTTCGAGACGCTGATCGCGATGAAGGACGAGCTGCCGCCCGAGCTCACCGACGACGAGATCGTCTATCGCTACATCAAGTCGATCGACAAGGGCCTGCTCAAGGTCATGTCCAAGATGGGCATCTCGACCTACCAGTCTTATTGCGGCGCGCAGATCTTCGATGCGATCGGCCTGAACTCGACCTTCGTCGAGCGCGACTTCTTCGGCACGGCCACCACCATCGAAGGCATCGGCATGGCCGAGATCGCCGAGGAGACGGTGCGCCGCCACCGTGACGCCTTTGGCGACGCGCCGGTCTACCGCACCGCCCTCGACGTCGGCGGCGAGTACGCCTACCGCCTGCGCGGCGAGGCCCATACGTGGACGCCGGATACTGTCGCCACGCTCCAGCACGCCGTGCGGCTCAACCTGCCCGACCGCTACCGGGCCTTCGCCAAGATGGTGAACGAGCAGGAGAACCACCTCAAGACGATCCGCGGCCTGTTCCGGATCAAGAGCGCGGCGGAGATCGGCCGGGCCCCGGTCGAGATCGACGCGGTCGAGCCGGCGGTCGAGATCGTCAAGCGCTTCGCGACGGGTGCGATGTCCTACGGCTCGATCTCGAAGGAGGCGCACGAGACGCTGGCGATCGCCGTCAACTCCTTCGGCGGCCGTTCGAACTCGGGCGAGGGCGGCGAGGAGCGCGAGCGCTACCGGCCGCTGCCGGACGGCCGCTCGCGCCGCTCGGCGATCAAGCAGGTGGCGTCGGGCCGCTTCGGCGTCACGGCGGAGTACCTCGTCAACGCCGACATGATGCAGATCAAGGTGGCGCAGGGTGCCAAGCCCGGCGAGGGCGGCCAGCTGCCCGGCCACAAGGTCGACGCCAAGATCGCCAAGGTCCGGCACTCGACCCCGGGCGTCGGCCTGATCTCGCCGCCGCCGCACCACGACATCTACTCGATCGAGGACCTGGCCCAGCTGATCTTCGACCTCAAGAACGTCAACCCGGCGGCCGACGTCTCGGTCAAGCTGGTGGCGGAGGTCGGCGTCGGCACGGTGGCGGCCGGCGTCGCCAAGGCGCGGGCCGACCACATCACCATCTCGGGTTTCGACGGCGGCACCGGCGCGGCACCCCTGACCTCGATCAAGCACGCGGGTGGTCCCTGGGAGATCGGGCTGGCCGAGACCCAGCAGACGCTGGTGCTCAACCACCTGCGCGGCCGGGTCGCGCTCCAGGCCGATGGCGGCATCCGCACCGGCCGGGACGTGCTGATCGCGGCGCTTCTCGGCGCCGACCAGTTCGGCTTCTCGACCGCGCCCCTGATCGCGGCCGGCTGCATCATGATGCGCAAGTGCCACCTCAACACCTGCCCGGTCGGCGTCGCGACCCAGGACCCGGTGCTGCGCAAGCGCTTCAAGGGCACGCCCGAGCACGTCATCAACTACTTCTTCTTCGTGGCGGAAGAGGTGCGCGAGCTGATGGCCTCGTTGGGCGTGACGAAGCTCGACGACCTGATCGGTCGCTCGGAGTATCTCGACAAGCTCGCGGCGATCTCGCACTGGAAGGCCAAGGGCCTTGACTTCACCCGGCTGTTCCACAAGCCGGATGTGCCGGAGACCGTCGCGCTCCGCCACGTCGAGACCCAGAAGCACCCGATCGATCAGGTCCTCGACCGACGGCTCATCGCAGGCGTCGGCGATGCGATCGAGACCGGCGTGGCGGTGACCGTCGAGGACGTGATCCGCAACTCCGACCGGGCCGCGGGCGCGATGCTCTCAGGGATGGTCGCCAAGGCGCACGGCCACGAGGGTCTGCCCGACGACACCCTGACGGTGAAGCTCACCGGCACTGCCGGCCAGAGCTTCGGCGCCTGGCTCGCCGCCGGCGTGACGCTCAGCCTGACCGGCCACGCCAACGACTATGTCGGCAAGGGCCTGTCGGGCGGCAAGCTGATCATCCGGCCGTCGGATGCGCTGGGCTCGCCGTCGGACCGCACCATCATGGTCGGCAACACGGTGCTCTACGGTGCTATCGCCGGCGAGGCCTACATCCGGGGTGCGGCCGGGGAGCGTTTCGCCGTGCGCAACTCGGGTGCCATCGCGGTGGTCGAGGGCATGGGCGACCATGGCTGCGAGTACATGACCGGCGGCGTGGTCGTGTCGATCGGCGAGACCGGGCGCAACTTCGCGGCCGGCATGTCGGGCGGCATCGCCTACGTGCTGGACGAGGACGGGTCCTTCGCCAAGCGCTGCAACCTGTCGATGGTCGATCTCGAGCCGGTCGAGGAGGAGGACGAGTTCATGCGCCGCTTCCACCAGGACGGCGACCTCGAGACCAAGGGGCGCATCGACATCCTCGCCGACATGTCCGGCCACGACGAGGAGCGCCTGGTCGGCCTCATCAACAACCACCTCAAGTATACCGGCTCGGTGCGCGCCAAGGCGATCATCGACAACTGGGACACCTACCGCACCAAGTTCGTGAAGGTGATGCCGGTCGAGTACCGGCGGGCGCTGCGCGAGATGGAGCGGGCCCGGATGCCGGTGGCGGCGGAGTAACGCTGGCCTGAACCCTCCCCCCTCTGCGGGGGAGGGTGCCCCACGGAGTGGGGCGGGAGAGGGGAGCCACTTGGATCAGCGTCGCGCTGGCCCTCTCCCGGCTCACTCCGTTCGCCACCCTCCCCCGCTGAGGGGGGGGGGAGGGTTGAGGTGGAGCTTCGGGATCGGCGATCGGAGACGAAGGAGGGACCGCGGTGCAGATCTACGGCGACTTGATGTCAGGCAACTGCCTCAAGGTGATTTACGTCGCCGATGCCCTCGGCCTTCCATACACCTTCGTGCCCATCGACATCATGAAGGGTGAGAGCCGCACCCCCGACTACCTGGCCCGCTTTCCCATGGGCCAGGTCCCGGGCGTCGAGTTCCCGGACGGGCAGACGCTCGCCCAGTCCAACGCGATCATCCGCCACCTCGCCCGCGGCAGTGCGCTGCTGCCCGACGATCCTTGGATCCAGGCCAAGATCGACGAGTGGCTGTTCTGGGAGCAGTACAGCCACGAGCCGACCATCGCGGTTTGCCGCTTTCACATGCGCTACCGCGGCGAACCGGCCGCGACCCGCGACCCGAAGAAAGTAGCCGGCGGCGAGGCTGCCCTCGACCTGATGGAGCGACACTTGACCACTGCGCGGTGGTTCGTCGGCGACGCCGTCAGCATCGCGGATGTCGCACTCTTCGCCTATACGCAATTCGCCGACGAGGGCGGATTCGATCTCTCGGCCCGGCCCGCAATCCGGGCCTGGCTCACCCGTTGCGGGGAGGCGCTCCCCACTTCCGCCACCGTCGCCGGGGTCGCCTAAGACCCGCCGCCGGCCCGATCACTTCACGAACTGAGCACTCCACCGATGGGCAAGGTCACAGGCTTCCTCGAATTCGACCGGCAGGAGCAGAAGTATCAGCTCGCGGCCGACCGCGTGCGCCACTTCCTCGAATTCACCCTGCCGCTCGACGAGCACGACCTGAAGAAGCAGGCGGCGCGCTGCATGGATTGCGGCATCCCGTTCTGCCACGGCCCGACCGGCTGCCCGGTCCACAACCAGATCCCGGACTGGAACGACCTCGTCTTCAACGCAGATTGGGAGGAGGCGGCGCGCAACCTGCACTCCACCAACAATTTTCCGGAGTTCACCGGCCGCATCTGCCCGGCGCCGTGCGAGGAGGCCTGCACCCTCAACCTCGAGAACCAGCCGGTCGCGATCAAGACCATCGAGCAGGCGATTGCCGACAAGGCCTGGAGCATGGGCTGGGTCGTGCCCGAGCCGGCCGAGGCGAAGACCGGCAAGAGTGTGGCGGTGATCGGCTCGGGCCCTGCGGGTCTGGCCGCGGCCCAGCAACTCGCCCGGGTGGGCCACGACGTCCACGTCTTCGAGCGCGAGCCGAAGGCCGGGGGGCTCCTCCGCTACGGCATCCCCGACTTCAAGATGGAGAAGCGCCACATCGACCGCCGGGTGCGGCAGATGGAGGCCGAGGGCGTGCAGTTCCATTACGGCGTCAATGTCGGCGTCGATCGCTCCTTTGCCAGCCTGCACAACGAGTTCGACGCCGTGCTGTTCGCCGGCGGCGCCGAGGCCCCGCGCGATCCCGGCCTGCCGGGCCAGGAGCTCGAGGGCGTGCACTTCGCCATGCCCTACCTCGTCCAGTCGAACCGCCGCGTCGGCCATGAGGCGCCCACAGCCGAGACGCCGATCCTCGCTGCCGGCAAGAACGTGGTGGTGATCGGCGGCGGCGACACAGCGTCGGACTGCGTCGGCACCGCCTTCCGCCAGGGCGCCCTCTCGGTCACCCAGCTCGACATCCGCCCGCGCCCGCCGGAGCGTGAGGACAAGCTGACCGTGTGGCCGTACTGGGCGACCAAGATGCGCACCTCGTCGAGCCAGGCGGAGGGAGCGGAGCGCGAGTTCCAGGCCGCGACCCTGCGCATCGAGGGCAAGAAGGGCAAGGTGAAGGGCGTGGTCTGCGCCCGGGTCGACGAATCCCGCAAGCCGATCGCCGGCTCCGAGTTCCTGCTGCCGGCCGACCTCGTCTTCATGGCGATCGGCTTCGCCGGCCCGGTGGCCAAGGGGCTCCTGGAGGAATCCGGCGTCGCCCGTGACAAGCGCGGCAACGTGCTCGCCGACGACAGCCAGTATCGCACCTCGACCGACAAGGTCTGGGTGGCGGGCGACATGCGCCGCGGCCAATCCCTGGTGGTCTGGGCGATCCGCGAGGGCCGGCAGGCGGCCCGCTCCATCGACGAGGCGCTGATGGGCGCGACGACCCTGCCGCTCTGAGGCTGCGGGCGCCCTAGACCTCTCGACCGATCGACGGGACCCGCTCCGGACTGGAGCGGGTCCCGTTCTCGTTCCGGATGATCGCCCACACCCGTCGCCGTGATCGAGCTTATTAGATCTATTCCAATTCGCAGAATGCAGACCGAGTTGTCCACTGGCCTGACGCAGCATCCGTCCCCGCAATAGATGCGCTGACGCAACACCAGGGCCGATAGCGACCGGGCCTGGAACGGTTCAAATGCTTGCGCGGACGAAGCGATTGATTGTCAAGGCCCGCGCGATTACCCGCGGTGAGACGTTTCTACCGCCCGAGGTTCCCGTGCGCTCTACCCATCGCCCCGCGAAACGGCGCCGTTCGCCGCTGCTCCTCGCGCTGCTCGCGGGCGCGGCGCCGGGCCTCGTGGCCGGCGGGGCCGGGGCACAGGAATCCGGTGAGATCGCCCTCGACACCATCACGGTCGCCGGCCCGTCGCAGGCTGCGGGGGCCCCGGCCTTCACCGAGACCGCTTACGGCCCGGTCCAGGGCTACCGCGCGACCCGCAGCGCCACCGCGACGAAGACCGATACGCCGCTGCGCGACATCCCCCAGACCGTCAACGTCGTCCCGCGCGAGGTCCTGGTCGACCGCGCGGAGACGCGGCTCACCGACGCGCTGTTCAACGTCAGCAACGTGCAGCCCGGCGGCACCATCCAGGGCCGCAGCGACACTTTCATCATCCGCGGCTTCCGGACCCAGACCTACGCCATCGACGGCGTGTTCATGAACCAGGCCAGCAACTTCTATCCCGTCCAGCGCGACCTCGCCGATGTCGAGCGGATCGAGGTGCTCAAGGGCCCGGCCTCGGTTCTCTACGGCCGCGGCGACCCGGGCGGCGTCATCAACATCGTCACCCGCCAGCCGAGCTTGGTGCCCACCGCCGATGCCAGCATCCAGGGCGGCAGCTTCGGCTTCCGGCGGGTGCAGGGCTCGGCCTCGGGGCCGGTGCCCGGCGCCGACGGGGTGGCGGCCCGCCTCAGCTTCGGCACGCAGGTCGACCCGACCTTCCGCGACCTCGCCGGCCGGGACAATTCCCGCTTCTTCATTGCCCCCGCGCTGACCTGGAACCCGAGCCCGGACACGAGGGTCTCGTTCATCGGTGAGTTCACCCGTCAGGACACGGTCTACGACGAGGGCCTGATCGCCCGGAACGGCCGGGTGCCGCTCGACAACATCTCGCGCTACTACGGCGAGCCGTTCTCGCGCTACAATGCCAACGCGAATTTCGGCACGCTGAAGGTCGAGCACGACTTCAACGAGCACCTCATGCTGCGCCAGGTGCTCAACGCCCAGAGCGGCAGCTTCGACGCGATCGCCTCCCGCGCCACCGGCGTCTCGGCCAACGGGCTCACGGTCGCGCGCCGCACCACCGCCGCCACCTCGACCTACGCCGCCATCGACAGCCAGACCGAACTGGTGGCCAAGTTCGACTTCCTGGGCCTGCGCCACACCGCGCTCCTCGGCGTCGAGTATTTCAACGGCTACCGGCGGGCGGTCACCACGCAGGGGGCGCTCGCTTCGGTGAGCTTCCTCAATCCCGTCCCGGGCCTCGCGCTGCCGGGCGCGCTCTCGCTCCAGAGCGACCTGAAGCAGAAGAACGAGCTGACCGGGCTCTACGCCCAGGACCAGATCGACCTCGGCTACGGCCTGCAACTCCTGCTCGGCGTGCGCTACGACACCGGCACGCAGTTCTACTTCAGCCGCACGCCGACCTCGCGCACGATTCCGCCCGACCAGGAGCTGTCGGGCGTGTCGCCCCGGGTCGGCCTGATCTACCGGGTGGCCGACCCGCTGGCGCTCTATGCGAGCTACACGACCTCGTTCAAGCCGCAGACCGCGAACGTCTTCAACGCCGTCAACCCGCCGCCCGAGACCGGAGAGCAGATCGAAGTCGGTACCCGCTTCGACTTCACCCCTGACCTGAGCCTGACCGCCTCGGTGTTCGACATCACCCGCAACAACGTCGCAGCCAACGATCCGGTCAATACGGGCTTCTCGATCATCACCGGCCAGCAGCGCTCGAAGGGCGTCGAGGCCGATCTCGCCGGCACGATCCTGCCGGGCTGGAAGATCATCGGCGGCGTCGGCTACACCGATGCCCGGGTGACGCGCGACAGCACCATTCCAGTCGGCAACCGGCTCGAGGCAGCGCCTTTGTTCAGCGGCAGCTTCTGGACCACCTACCAAGTCCAGGAAGGCGTATGGCGAGGCCTCGGGCTCGGCGTCGGCGTGACCTATGTCGGCTCGCGCTTCGGCGACGTCACCAACACCTACAAGGTCGGCGCCTATACCCGCGTCGATGCGGCCGTGTTCTACGACCTCAACGAGCACGCCCGGTTCTCGCTGAACCTGAAGAACCTGACCGATGCGCGCTACATCGAGCAGCCGTTCAACCAGTTCAACAACCTGCCGGGGGCGCCGTTCTCGGTGCTGGCGACGCTGACGGCGCGGCTGTAGGAGGCGGACGCTCCGGTTCAACCCCGCAGGGTCACCCCCGCGGCCAGCGGAAATCGTCCGCCCGGCCGGGCTGGGGCGGGGGGGCCGCGCCGCGGGTCAGGCTGCGCTCCAGGGTGTAGCCGGTGTCGCGGTCGATCCGGGGGCGGCCGGTGACAAGCTGGCCGCCCGGCGCGACCTCGTTGCGGGTCAGCGGCAGGACCGGGCCGGCGGCGGGCTTGACCGGCAGGGCCGGGATGCCCGGCGGCTCGGGCAGGCTCGGCAGCATCGCGGTGATGAGCCGGTCGATCGCCGCATCGTCGTCGAGCTTGGCCTCGCCCGCGGCGGCCGGCGCCGGCGCTTCCGGGGCGAGCGGCGAGACGGCGTCGGGGAGGGCGGGCGCGCCGGTCGTCGCCTCGAGGAGGCGCTTGATCTCGACATCGGCGAAGTGGGCCGCCTTGCGGGCGCCGGCCTTCGTGAAGTGCACGCCGTCGGCGGTGCGCAGCTTGGCCTGCTGACCCTCGAGGTCCGGCCCGATCGCAGCGTAGCGGTTGTTCTCGTCGACGAAGGCCGGCCAGATGTCGACGTAGACGCCGCCCGCCCGCTGCACCCGATCGCGAAAGATCTCGTTGAGCGAGGTGATGTCTGCCGACAGCGTCTCGCTCTTCATCGGCGGCTCGCCGACCCAGACCACCGGCACCTTGCGGTCGGTGAAGACCTTCAGGAGCGCGTCGACCCGGTCGCGGTAGAGCGCGCGCCAGCGCTCGCTCAGGGGCTCGATCGTCTGGTCGCCGTCGCGCAGGGGCTGGCGGTCGTTGGCGCCGACCATCACCACCGCGTAGGATACCTTCGGATTCGACTTGAGGTAATCCTCCGCCGCCTTCGGCCAGTCGACCACGTCCTTGCGCACGAGGCCGCTGTCGCCCTTGGCGCGGCGGATCACCACCACGTCAGGGTTGGCCTCGTAGACGGTGTCGAGGCCCTGGCCCAGGAGCTCGGCAAGGGAATCGCCGAACACCGCGATCTGGGTGCGCGGATCGGTCTTGGGCTTCGGCGCGGCGGGCCGGGCGACGACCGGGGCCGGGCGGGGCTTGGGCCGCTGCACCGAGCGGCCCTCGCGGCTGGGCACCACCTCGCGTTCCCGCTCCCGCTCCCTCCGCGGGCGGGGGGTGCGGTAGGCGCCGCGATAGGCCGGCCGGCCGGGATCCGGCTGCGCCTGGGGCTGCGCTGTGGGGCGATCCTCCCAGGGCCAGAAGAACTGCCGCTGCGGCTCGGGTGCGGGCCTGTAGGAGGGCGCGCGGCGATAGCCGTAGCCGTCGTCGGAATACTGCGCCCGGGCCGCCTCCGGCGCGCTCAGGCCCGCGAGCAGGCTCCAGAGAACGAGGCGCGACACTTCCCGTCCAGTCGGCCACGTCATCCGCGCCACCCCATCCGCATCGTTCCCGGCTCCGCCCGCTTCGTCATGACGACGAGTATAGCGCGGCAACCGGCTCCGGCCCACCCGTGCCGCCGATGGGCCGCCGCATTCGTGGCCTGTCAAGGTTAGGGGATGATGAAGGCCAGTGTAAAACCTCCGTTCAGCATCCCGGAAGCCGGAAGATCGGGTCGCGCCCGATGAAGACCGGCCGTTAAGCGGCGCGGGTCGACGGTGTGTCCCAGGCGAGCGACGGACAACAACACGTCGCCGCACGACAGGCGGGTGTTCTCACATGGTTCGGACTGTACGGCGGCTGGGTGTCCAGGCCGCGCTCATCCTGGCGATCGGGTCCGGTGTGCTGCTGAGCCGAGGCGGACGGGAGGCCGTGGCCCTGACCTTGCGCCCGGCGCTCGACCCGGCGCCGATCACCGCGCCGATGGCGCGGCCGCACGCCCTGGCGCCGGCGCCCGGCGTGCGGGTGGTGCTGGCCCTGCCCTGGACCAACGGCAGCGCCGAACTCGCCAGCGAGGTCCTGGCCGCCCGGTACGGGACCGGCCTCAGCGATTCGCGGTGACGACCGGCGACACCGCCCGGCCGAGGGAGACCCAGCGGGTGCTCTCGTCGCCCTCGCGCTTGATAAAGGTGTATCCTGTCTTGTGCCAGGGCAGCACGGCGCTGGTCTTGTTGTCGAGGACCAGATCGCCGCGGTCGGTGCGCAGCATCAGCACGGCGTGGC
>NZ_JBEXZS010000074.1:0-16421 GCF_040593685.1 Methylobacterium sp. EM32
CAATCCGCAAAAAGATGAAGAGAGCGTCCTGGAGCAAGGATGCCCTCTTCAATCTCTTTACTCATGTGCGATAGCCCTGCCTCTGCGGGGGAGGGTGCCCCGCGAATGCGGGGCGGGAGAGGGGACGCCGCTTCCGGAGAGGTCGCGACCATGATGACGTGCGCCACGTCCTTCAACGTCGCGCTGCCCCTCTCCCGTCCGGCTCCGCCGGGCACCCTCCCCCGCAGAGGGGGGAGGGGTCAGGAGCGGCACTTCACCCCGCCTCGCCCCGAAACACCGCCTCCATCTCGCGCCGGAACCGGATCGCCGGGTCGTCGGCCGAGAACGCGACGTCGTCCCACGCCACCGGCCGGCCGGCGGCGACCGGGCGGGTGAGGGTGAGACCGTGGGCAAGCCCGATCGGCAGGCCGCCGGCCTTCAGCGAATCGGCTGCCGGCATCAGCTTGCCGTAGACGGTGTAGCCCCCCTCCCCGTCCAGGCGCTCGCCGGCCTTCAGGTCGCGCTTGGCCGTCGCCACCACGTCGCCGGAGAAGCCTTGTGTCGTGCCGGTGGGTTCGCCCCGCACGGCGATGCTGGCGACCGAGAGCCCGAGTTCGAGCCCGATCAGGTGGTAGGGCTTGTACATGGCGCTGTAGCGCCCGCTCGGGTCGGTCTTCAGGCCGTACTCCGAGAAGCACTTGCGGACGTAGTCGGAGGGCGCCTCGAAGGTGGCGTAGACGCCCCAGCGCAGGTCGCGAAACACCGGGCGGCCGTCGCGTTCGAGCGACGACACCACCTCGACCGTGCCGTCGACCGGCAGGATGCCGCCGGCGGATTCCGGACGCAGCAGGGTCGGCAGGTCGTCGACGCCGCAAGCCGGGAAGGCGAGGCCGGTGGGCGGCGGGGTCAGGTCGCAGGCATTGGCCACCGCCGCCATCTCCAGCGCCGATTTGGTGCCGTCGAGGAAGGAGTTGAACATCTGCGGGTTGAAGTCGCCGCCGGCGACCTGCTCCTCCGAGAAGCCGTAATGGCCCCAGACCGTGTCGGGGGTCGAGGCGTGGTAGACCGGCAGGTACTTCGTGCCCTTGCCGGCGCAGACCACCCGGAAGCCTGCCGTGCGGGCCCAGTCGACGATCTCGGCGATCAGCGCCGGCTGGTCGCCGTAGGCGAAGGAATAGACGATGCCGGCCTCCGCCGCCCGACGGGCGATCAGGGGCCCTGCGAGCGCGTCGGCCTCGACATTGACCATCACGATGTGGCGCCGGTGCCGGCAGCAGGCGAGCGCGTGGCGGATGCCGGCGCCCGGATGGCCGGTCGCCTCGACGATCACCTCGATCCCGTCGGCCGCGATCAGGCCCTCGGCATCGTCGGTGAGGAAGGTGGTGCCGTCTCGCATCGCCTCGGCGACGCTTCTGGCGTCCGAGCGCTCCGCCGGCCAGCCGACCCGGGCGAGCGCCGCCTTCGCCCGCTGCGGGTCGAGATCGGCGATGCCGACGACGTGCAGGCCCGGCGTGCGCGGCGCCTGCGACAGGAACATCGAGCCGAACTTGCCGGCCCCGATCACCCCGATCCGCACCGGATGACCGGCCTCCGCCCGCGCGGCGAGCTTGTGGTACAGGCTCATGTCCCCTCCCTGGGCGGCCTTTAAGGCCGCCTGACCGATCGCTCGGCGCTCAGCAGGCGCCGTTGCGGGAACCGTCGGGGATCGGCAACGTCAGGTCAACCGGCGCCGGGTGCGGGCCGGGATGGGGGGAGAGGCATGACATTCACGTTCGCGCGGCTGACCCCGGAACTCCTGATCACCGATCTCGCGGCCAGCCTGCATTTCTGGGTCGACCTGATCGGCTTCCGGGTCGCCTACGACCGGCCCGAGGACGGCTTCGCCTATCTCGATCTCGACGGGGCGCAGGTGATGCTGGAGGCGCGCAACCCCGCCTCGCGGCAGTGGCTCACCGGCCCGCTGGAGGTGCCGCTCGGCCGGGGCATCAACGTCGAGATCGGCGTACCGGCGGTGGAGCCGATCCTGAGCCGGCTGGAGCAGGCGGGATGGCCGCTCTACATGGCGGTCGAGGACAAGTGGTACCGGGCCGGCGATGTCGAGGTCGGGCAGCGCCAGTTCCTGGTGCAGGATCCGGACGGCTACCTGCTGCGCCCCGCCGCGAGCCTGGGGCGGCGGCCGGTGGCCCGAGGCCAAATCGGGCAGGGCTGAGCATGACGATCACGCTGACGCGCGCGACGCTGGTTCCGGAACTCGTGGTCACCGACCTTGCGGCAAGCCTGCGGTTCTGGGTCGATCTGATCGGTTTCCGGATCGCCTATGACCGGCCGGAGAACAACTTCGCCTATCTCGACCTCGACGGCTCGCAGGTGATGCTGGACCAGTATAATCCGTCCGACAGACGCTGGCGGACCGGCCCGATGGAACGGCCTTTCGGCCGCGGCATCAATTTCCAGATCGAGGTCGCAGCGGTGGAGCCGGTCCTGGACCGGCTGGAGGCGGCCGGGTGGCCGCTGTTCATGGCGGTCGAGGATGCGTGGTACCGCGCCGGCACCATCGAGGTCGGGCAGCGCCAGTTCCTGGTGCAGGATCCGGACGGTTACCTGCTGCGGCTCGGAGCGAAGCTGGGGGAGCGGCCAGTGATGCCGGCAGAGACGCACGGGATTTCTCAACGACCGGGCTGACGCCGTTCACAACCCACGGAGTCATTCCCGGCTCCGCTGCACGATCCTGGAATGACTCGGCGGGTATCAGAGCCTGTTCGACCAATCAACGCCCATTCATCCCACCCATAACCTCATCCTGAGGTGTTAGTCGATTGAAAATCGACTGACCTCGAAGGAGGCCTCCAGATCCCACCGAGATCTCTGGAGGCCTCCTTCAGTCGCACCTCAGGATGAGGTCGCGAATGGGGCAGAAAATTTCTTTGTGGTGCTATCCTCGCACATCAAACAGGCTTTCAGATCTGCCGCGAGAGACGAAGCGACACCGACCGAAAGTCCCTCAGATCTCGATCTCAGTCCCCACCTCCACCACCTGCCGGGTCGGCACGCAGAAGAAGGCGCCGGTGCGCTCGCCGTTGCGCATCATGAAGGCGAACAGGGTCTCGCGCCACGTCGCCATGCCCCGGCGGTTGCGCTTGGGGATGACAGTCTCGTGGCCGACGAAGACCGTGACGTCCTCGACGAAATCCGCCGGCAGGCCGCGATGCGCCACCGCGCAGGCCAGGCCCTCGGGAATCGAGGCCTCCTCCATGAAGCCGTAGCGCAGGGTTACCCGGTAGAGGTCGGGGGCGATTTGCGTCACCTCGGCGCGCTCGGAGGCCGGCACCACCGGCAGTTCCTCGTAGAGGGCGGTGACGATGGTGCAGCGCTCCGGCAGGGCGTGGCTGCGCTCCAGGAAACGGGTCATATGGAGCGGGATGCCCTTGGTGGCCGCCGACAGGAACGCCGCCGCGCCGGGCAGGCGGATCGGCGGGTCGTCGCGCAAGGAGGCCAGGAACACGGCCTCGTCCTGGCGGGCACCGACCCGGTAGGCCTCGATCAGCCGGGTGCCCTGGAGCCAGGTCAGCATCGTCGTGGCGACGATGGCGGTAAGGACCAGGGGGTACCAGCCGCCCTCGAACACCTTCACGCTGTTGGCAGACAGGAACACGAGGTCGATGACCAGGAACAGGCCGTTGACCGCGAGGACGAGGATCAGGTTGTAGCCCCAGCGCCGGGCGATCAGCCCGGCGAGCAGCGTCGTGATCGCCATCAGCAGCGAGACCGCGATGCCGTAGGCGCCGGCGAGCGCGTCCGAGGTCTCGAAGATCAGGACGGCGCTCAAGGTCGCGGCGGCGAGCAGCCAGTTGACGATCGGCACGTAGATCTGGCCGCGCTCGTCGCGCGCGGTGTGGATGATGCGGATATAGGGCAGGAAGCCGAGCTGGACCGCCTGCTGGGTCAGCGAGAACACGCCGGAGATGATCGCCTGCGAGGCGATGACGGTGGCGAGGGTGGCGAGCCCGATCAGGGGATAATGCGCCCAGTCGGGGCTGAGGCGGTAGAACGGGTTCTCGATCGCATCGGGCTCGGCGAGCAGCACCGCGCCCTGCCCGAAATAGTTGATGATCAGCGCCGGCAACACCAGGGCGAACCAGGCGAGCCGGATCGGCCGGGCGCCGAAATGGCCGAGATCGGCGTACATCGCCTCGCCGCCGGTCACCGCCAGGAAGGCGGCGCCGAGCATCGCGAAGCTGACGCCAAAGCCGGCATGGGTGAGGAAGTCGACCGCCTTCAGCGGGTTGAGGGCGGACAGGATCTGCGGCGACTGGAAGATGCCCCCTAAGCCCAGCAGCGCCAGGACGCAGAACCAGACCAGCATCACCGGTCCGAAGATCCGCCCGATGAAGGCCGCGCCCTTGCTCTGGATCAGGAACAGCCCGACCAGGATGACGAGGGTGATCGGCAGTACCGCGCGGGCGAGGCTGGGCGCCTCGACCTTCAGGCCCTCGACGGCGCTGAGCACCGAGATCGCCGGGGTGATCGCCCCGTCGCCGTAGAGGAGCGCGGCGCCGACGAGGCCGACGATGAGGAGGAGGCCGGCCCAGCTGCGCGGCTCGGCGTGGCGGGCGCCGAGCAGGGCCAGCATCGCCACGATGCCGCCCTCGCCGTGGTTGTCGGCGCGCAGGATCAGCACCGCGTATTTGAGCGAGACCACGACGATGAGCGCCCACAGGATCAGCGACACCGCGCCGATCACCGCGGCCGGTTCGGCCTGGCCGTGGCCGGCCGCCCGCACCGCCTCCTTGAAGGCGTAGAGCGGGCTCGTGCCGATATCGCCGTAGACGACCCCGAGGGCGCCGAGCAGCAGGGCGGGCTTCAGCCGCCGCGTCTCATGGGTCGGCGTCGTCTTGGCAGGCGCTTTCTCGGCCGACGCCGCGTTCGACGAGGTCTCGTCCTCCGTGCCGATGAGCTGGCCCACGGGTCGCCTCCGCCGGCATGCCCGGGCGCTCAAGGCCCCGCTGCCGCGTCAAGGAACGCGGAGTTCGGCGTCGGGCTCCGTCCGGTCATGGCCTAGGGCGAAGAAGCTATGCCCTGGCGGTACTACTGCCGCACGGTCGACAGCATCGAGAAGCGCGGTGCGATCATAGACCGAGGGCGACGCGCAGGACGGCTCGGGTCATTGATTGGGCTTCGGCCAGCAAATGCCTGTTATGCTCCCTGACGAGAAGCTGGCGCATAAGATTGGACGCGAACGTCGGACTCATCGCATCGGCGACAGCCAGCGCGTCGACGCATCGATCCATTCCGCATGCTCGCAATGCACCAACCACCTGATCCTGGCCGCAAGCTTGGACGACAGCCGCGATATCGAACATGTCGCGAGGCTGAAGCCGCGACCCACGGTAATGGATCTTTTTAGCAATGATCTCTGCAGGAGTTTCAAGGCTGACCTGCCGACCGTCAACCTCAGATATGTATGCCGGATTCTCGGTCAGAGATCCACAACAGATAAAATCGATTTCGCCAATATTTTCGAAAAACATCTTTATGACATGACTGCCATCGGTTTGATATTCATCAGGGAATTTATCAATCTGGTAATTTTGTGTCGTCGGATTCAGGAATGGCAGCAATTGTGGATCGTCAAGAAATAGATCGATATCATGACTTTCGCGATGATCGATCTGCAACATCAGGGCCGTCCACCTCCGAATGTCCAATCGAAGTCGTAGGTTGCTCCTTTGGCCTGCTCGATGATGCTCAGCGCCAAAGCAAACAGGCGCGACCATTGGCTATGACGCGGCGCAGGCACGACCTCACGCCGCCAGAGGCAAGGGATAACCGGCTTTTTCCGCGAACCGGGTCGCGATGGCCCGCACCTGAGCGGCATCAAGACCCATCACCCCGATGAACTGCCTCTGCAGATCCTCGCTTACGTCCGACAAGAACGCGAAGACCGAGGCATCATCGGCACTGACGCTGGCCGGATCCACGATCTTGGCGGCGAGCTGTCGTGCCGACAGGTTCGCCCCATAGGGAGCGTTCACCGTCGAGAGCACCTTCGTCGCCACACCGGCCATGACAGCCCCTCAGGCAGCCGAACACACGCATCAGTGAATTAGTCGCTCCCGATCTCTTGGACAAGCGCGGACCTGCGGCCGGTCCGGCACCGGAAGACATTGCAACGCGGAATTTCCCGCGGGACCCACCCGCCCCACGAACGTTGTCCCGCCGACCAGGAACGAACAGAGGAACCGGACATGACGGAGACCGTGCTGATCGTCGGCGCGAGCGGGATCGTCGGCAGCGCCGCGGCGGCGGTGATGGGGGAGGCCGGCTGGCGCGTGCTCGGGCTCGCCCGCAATCCGCCGGCTCAGGATGGCGTGGTGCCGGTCGCGGCCGACCTCCAGGACCCCGACAGCCTGAAACAGGCCCTCGCGCCGCACCGGCCGACCCGGGTGGTGCTCTCGACCTGGATGCGCCGGCCGACCGAGGCCGAGATGATCCGGGTCAACGGCGCGATGGTGAAGAACCTCCTCGACGCCCTGCAACCGGCCGGCAGCGTGCGCCACGTCGCCCTGGTGACGGGGTTGAAGCACTATCTCGGCCCGTTCGAGGCCTACGGGAAGGGCGCGGTGCCCCAGACCCCGTTCCGCGAGGAGCAGGGCCGGCTGCCGGTCGAGAACTTCTACTACGCGCAGGAAGACGAGGTCTTCGCCGCGGCCAAGCGCGACGGCTTCTCGTGGAGCGTGCACCGCCCGCACACGATCATCGGCAAGGCGGTCGGCAACGCGATGAACATGGGCACCACGCTCGCGGTCTACGCCACGCTCTGCCGCGAGACCGGCCGGCCGTTCCGCTTCCCCGGCTCGGCCATGCAGTGGAACGGGCTCACCGACATGACCGACGCGCGGCTCCTCGCCCGCCAATTGCTCTGGGCCTCGACCGCGCCCCAGGCCGAGAACCAGGATTTCAACGTGGTGAACGGCGACGTCTTCCGCTGGAGTTGGATGTGGGGCCGCATCGCCGCCTGGTTCGGGATCGAGCCGGCGCCCTTCGACGGCAATGTGCAGCCGCTGGAGCAGCAGATGGCCGGCGACGCCCCCCTCTGGGCCGAGATCGCCAGGAAGCATGGCCTCGCCGAGCCGGACCTCGACCGTCTCGCCTCGCCTTGGCACACCGATGCCGATCTCGGCCGGCCGATCGAGGTCGTCACCGACATGAGCAAGAGCCGCCGCCTCGGCTTCCTCGACTACCAGCCCACCGACGACGCCTTCTTCGACCTGTTCGGGCGCCTGCGCGCCGACCGGCTGATTCCCTGACAGGGTCCGGCGCCCCCCCCGGCGCCGGGCCGTCAGCAGCAGAATACGTTGTATCAACCATAGGTTGTGGAAATATAGTAGGAATTGCTTCAGAACCTCTCGGTACCGTGGCTCTGACAAGGAGACACGAGAGAATGTCCATCAGGGCGCGCGTATTCGGGGGGTTCGGCCTCATCCTCCTGCTGACGGTCGCGGTTGCGGCGATCGGCTGGCACAGCCTGACGGGCTTCGCCCGGCGGGTCGACACGGCCAACGCGGCGCAGCTCCTGGCCGGCGAGATCGGGGAACTCGCGCTCGCCACCGACCGCGCCCTCAAGAGCGACGATGCGCGCCGGGACGACGCGCTCAAGGCGGCGATCGGCCGGGTGCGGACGAGCGTCGGCGCCTTCTCGGGCCGCCTCGCGGACGACCCGACGGCGGCGGCCGCCGCCGCCGGGATCGGCAGCGCCCTCGACGGGTTCGAGGCCGCCGTGAAGGCTTTTGGCGCGCAGAAGAGCGAGAAGAGCTCGCTCCAGGACCGCCACGCCGCCCTGATCACCGAACTGCAAACGACCGTCGCCGGCATCGGCACGGCGCAGGAGGCCCAGCTTGCGGAGGCCGGCAAGGCCCTGGAGCGCGCGCTGGCCGACCAGAAGAGCGCCACCAGCACCGGGGTCGTGGTCGCCTTCGCGATCCGCTCGGCGCTCGAGATGCAGGTGCTGCAGGTCGGCTACCTCGCGGGCGACGGCGATGACGGGAAGCTCGAGATCCAGTCGAAGGTGAACTCGGTCGCGGTGCTGCTCCGCCGCCTCGGCGCCATGACCTCGACAGACGCCGTCGAGCCGGCGCTGAAGGCCCTCGACGCGTATCACGCCAAGCTCGACGACCCGATGGGGCCGGGGGGCAAGGCGGAGCGGTCGGAGGAGCTCGCGCCGCTGTTCGGCGGTCTGATCGTCGGCCTGCGCCAGATCGAGCAGGCGCAGAACAACGCCCAGACCGCCGCCCAGGTGACCCTGCGCCAGCAGCAGGACAAGGTTGCCTCCGGCACGAGCCTGCTCGTCGCCAGCGGCAAGGCGATCACGGCCGCCAAGGAGGCCGAGCGACTGGAGCAGCGCCTGATCCTCGCCCGCGACGCCGAGGCCGCCAAGGCCCTCGACGAGACCGCCGCCGCGCTGATCGACCAGGCCGAGACGATCCAGTACGGCGACATCGACACCGCCGCCCAGGCGGTCCTGCGCGACCTCGGCGCCAAGGTGCGGGCGTTCAAGGACAGCATCCCGGAAATCGTCAAGGCCAACGAGGCGCAAGCAAAAATCTTCGCCGATCTCGACCGGCGCGCGGCCGAGCTGGTCTCGGCGGCGCAGGGCATCGGTGCGAGCGAGCTCGCCCAGCTCGCTGCCGAGCGCGACCGGGCTCTGTGGCTGCTCGCCGGCGGCGTCGGCCTCGCCTGCGCCATCGGGGCGGCGCTCGCCCTCCTGATCGGGCGCGGCATCACCCGGCCGATCGACCAGCTGTCGGGCGCCATGCGGGCGCTGGCCGGCGGCGACCTCGGTACGCAGGTGCCGGCGCAAGGCCGCCGCGACGAGATCGGCGCGATGGCCGGCACCGTGCGGGTGTTCCGCGAGGCGCTCATCGCCAAGGACGAGGCCGACCGGACGGCGGCCGCCGAGGCCGCCGCCAAGGCCGAGCGGGCCGAGCGCCTCGACGCCGTCACCCGCTCCTTCGAGGCCAACGTGGTGGCGATGACCGAGACCCTGGGTGAGGCCGCCACCGGCATGGAGGCGACGGCGCGGGCCATGACCCAGGCTGCCGAGACCACCAACGGCCGCTCGGTCGAGGTGGCGGGCGCCGCCGAGCAGACACTCGCCAACGTCCAGATGGTGGCGGCGGCGAGCGAGGAGCTCTCTGTGTCGATCGGCGGCATCGCCGCCCAGGTGGCGCAATCCTCGGACATCGCCCGCGACGCGGTCGACCAGGCGCGCCGCACCGACGAGACGGTGCAGCGCCTGGTGAAGTCCGCCGACCAGATCGGCGACATCGTGGCGCTGATCTCCTCGATCGCCTCCCAGACCAACCTGCTCGCCCTCAACGCCACGATCGAGGCGGCCCGGGCCGGCGAGGCGGGCCGCGGCTTCGCGGTGGTCGCCGCCGAGGTCAAGGACCTGGCGAGCCAGACCAGCCGCGCCACCGCCGAGATCGCCCAGCAGATCGGCCACATCCAGGAGACCACCGGCGGCGTCGTGCAGGCGATCCGGGACATCTCCGGGGTGATCGAGCGGATGTCGGAGATCGCCGAGGGCGTCGCCGGCGCCGTCGACCAGCAGGGCTCGGCGACCCAGGAGATCGCCCGCAACGTCCAGCACGCGGCGCAAGGCACGCAGGCCGTGACGACCGGCATCGTGGCGGTGCAGCGCGAGGCCGGCAGCACGGGAGCCGCCGCGGCCGAGGTGCTCGGCGCGGCGGACCGGCTCGGGCGCTATGCCGGCGAGCTGGAGCGCGAGGTGGCGGAGTTCTTGAAGGGGGTGAAGGCGGCCTGAGGCCGGGCCTTCAGACTGGATGGAACGGGGGGATGCAGGCTGCGCCTGCATCCCCCTTTCTCATTGTGGGGGCCCGCCCGCCTTCGGCGCCGTCCAGACGACGTCGCCGTCAACGGCGTAGGGGCGGCAGGCCGGATCCTTGGCGCGGCACTCGGCGAGGAGCGCCGGGAGCGGATCGATTCCGGAATTGGCGGAGCCCCAGGACCCGTTCGGCGCGAGCACGAAGGCGCGGGGACGGCGCATGGCCAGGAACCGGCGGTACCCGGCGCGGCCGGCCTCGTCGAGGTGAGGCACGGCGGCGACATCGTCGATCGTCGCGAACCCGCTCGGCGGCGGCACCGGCGAGGGGCGGGTCCAGACCACGTCGCCGTTCACCGCGTAGACCTTGCAGTCCTCGTTCTGCGCGCGGCACTGATCCAGGATCTGCGCCAGGGGATCGAATCCACCGGAGCTCTCGGTCGCGAACCGCCCCGGTGCGATCACGAAGACGCGGGGATAGGGTCGCTTCAGGAACTCCCGGTAGGCGTCGCGGTTCGCGACCGGCAGGTGCGGGACGGCCTCGACGTCGTCGATCGCCGCGTAGCCGCTGGGCGGCGGCGGAGCCATCGGCATGTATTCCGGATGCGTCACGGCGGCCGGCAGGCCGAGCCCGGCCAGGAACGCGTCGAGGCGTGGCGCGTAGAGCCGCAGGCCGTCGGGAGAGGTGAGCAGTTTGTGCGAATCGTCCTGGAAGCGGCCATACGCGACGACCTCGGACGGCGCCCCCCCGGCCGCGTAGGCCGCCCGCATCGCCCGCCAGGTCGCCGCGGAGAAATAGCGGTCGTTGTCGCCGTAGATCCAGAGCGAGGGCGCGCGGCTGCGCGCGCCGAAGCTGCGCATGGCCTCGATCAGCAGC
Organism: Methylobacterium sp. EM32; assembly: GCF_040593685.1. NCBI lineage: Bacteria > Pseudomonadati > Pseudomonadota > Alphaproteobacteria > Hyphomicrobiales > Methylobacteriaceae > Methylobacterium > Methylobacterium sp. EM32. The sequence goes on from NZ_JBEXZS010000074.1 coordinate 10,698, forward strand.
GGTTCCCAGGTCCGGCAATTCGACGATGCGAGGCCGCCGTGAAAATTGACCACGGCCCGGATGCGCGGGTCTCCACGGGCGCCGGTGGCGAGGGCGTTGAAGCCGCCGAAGCTCGCCCCCGCCACGACGGTGCGGCGCGTGTCGAGCGCCGGATCGCGGGCGAGGGCGTCGAGGACGGTCAGGATGTCGGCGGCGTTCTCGGCCCCGTGCGCGGCGAGCGCGCCGGGCGCGCAACCCGCGCCCATCGCCTTGCCGCCGGACCGGCCGTAGCCGCGCATCAGCGGTGTCGCCACGGCGTAGCCGCGCGACAGGAAGTAGTAGGTCGCCACGGTGTCGACCCCGTCCCGCATGCCGAGGCGGGCCGAGGCATCGGCGGAGCCGTGGTTCATGACGACGAGGGGAAACGGGCCGGGGCCGGGCGGGATCGTCAGGATGACGTCCAACTCGACCGGCCGGGCCGGATCGCCGGGGAGCATCAGATCGCGCCGCCGGACCGGCGCCGCGGGCCGCGTCCCGTCGGCTTCGCGCGGTTCAGCTGCCTTCACCGGGCCCGCAGCCCATGTCGGTTCCGGCCATGTCCCGGCACCGGCGATCGCGAGGGCGGCGCAGAGGGCGAGACGCAGCAGCATGGGGCGGACTTTCGCGCGGGCGCGTCCCACGTCGCGGGACGGCCGCACCCGTCTACCGCAAGATCCGCCGAGTGCCATCGATCCAAGGTTGCAACCTGGACTCCAGCGGCTACGTCCCGACCCGCACCGTCAGCACCCCCAACTCTCCCAATTCCGCCCGCACCACGTCCCCCGGCTCGATCGGCAACGGCACCGCGGTGGTGCCGGTGGTGACGACCTGCCCGGCGCGCAGGGTGATGCCCTGCCCCGACAAGGCGTTGGCGAGCCAGGTCAGCGCGAGGCGCGGGTCGTCGAGGGCGTTGCCGCCGCGGCCCTCATGGGGCGCCGCCCGCCCCTCGGCAGCAATCCGCGTCGGCATGGCGGCGAGGTCGAGGGTCTGCCAGCCCTCGGGCGCAGGTGGGCCGAGGACGAAGAGGTGGGCGCAGGCATTGTCGGCGATCAAGGCCGCCTCCCCTGCCCTCTCGAAGGCCGCGAGCCGCGAATCCGGGAACTCGATCGCCGGATGGGCGCCGGCCACCGCCGCCATCACCTCGTCGACGGTGTAGGGCTCCGGCCTGGGCGGCAGGTCGGATCCCATCCGGAAGGCCACCTCGGGCTCGGCCACCCGCATCTGGTTGCCGGTGAGCGGCACCACCGCGTCCGCGCTCAGGACCTGCTCGGCGAGGAGCCGCCCGGCGAGCGGCCCGTCGGCGCCGATATGGCGCTGGCCGGCGAGGCTCGTCGCGGCGATCTTCCAGCCGTAGAGGGGTTCAGCGCTGCGCGGCTCCAGGAGCGCCTGGATCCGGTACGCCTCCCCGCGATCGGCCGGCGCGAGGTCCGGCGGGATCGCATCAAGCAACCGGCCCTCGCGCCAGTGGCGCCAGAGCAGGTCGGACGTCGCTTGAAGCGTCACGCCACCCTCCCGGTCAGGCCGCCATCGACGGGGAGCGCCACGCCGGTGATGTAGGCGGCCTCGTCGGAGGCCAGGAAGAGCGCCGCGTTGGCGACGTCCCAGGCGGTGCCCATCCGGCCCATCGGGCAGGCGGCGTCGCGGGCGCGCACCATCGCCTCCGGATCCTGGTACTGGCCGGAGATCTGCTGGTGGATCAGCGGCGTGTTCATCAGCCCGGGCATGATCGCGTTCACCCGGATCCCGTCCTTCGCGTATTGCAGCGCCAATCCGAGCGTGAAGTTGTTCACCGCGGCCTTCGCGGCATAGTACGCCGCGTACGGGTAGCCGGTGTAGCGGATCGCCGCCGCCGACGAGATGTTGACGATGCTGCCCGCGCTCTGCGCCAGCATGTGCGGCAGCACGTGCTTGCAGGTGAGGAAGCAAGTGGTCAGGTTGAGGTCGAGGGTGCGATGCCAGTCGGCCTCGCTCAATTCGACCGGGCCGCCCATCTGCGCGTAGCCGACATTGTTGTGCAGCACGTCGATGCGCCCTTGCGCCGCCATCACCTCGGCGACGAGGGCCGCGACCGCCGCCGAGTCGGTGGCGTCGCAAGACGCGGCCGTGGCGGCGCCGTCCTCGCGCCGGATGATCTCGGCGGTTTCTTCGGCCGCCTCGCGGCGCACGTCGACGCAGACCACCCGGGCGCCGTGGCGCGCGAAGGTCACCGCCGCGGCCTTGCCGTTGCCCCAGCCCGGCCCCGCCGAGCCGGCGCCGAACAGCAGAGCCACCTTGCCCTCGAGCCGTCGCGAGCCCGGGGCGCTCCCGCCCTCCGCCATGTCGTCCTCCCTTACGGCTCCCTGAGGGGGCCATGTTGTCCTCGCGCCTGTCGGCGCGTTGGCTTCTTGCTTGTTCCGCGCCTGTCGGCGCGCTGCCCGGCAGCCTATAGAGATCGGAGACCGGCCGCAAAGCGAAGACGGCCGCGAGAGGAGACGCCATGCCGACCCGCATCATCGCCGAGACCCCGCCCCGCCTGCCCGCCGACCTGATCAAGCGGTTCGCCGCCGTGCCGGTGGCGGTGGTGGTCGATCTGCTGGAGGGCCGCACCCAGGTCGATCCGGCGATCCGGCCGCTGCGGCGCATCGCCGGCGGTCCGAGCCTGCTGGGCAGCGCCGTCACCGCGTCCTGCGACCCGAAGGATTACGGCGCCGTGCACCACGCGATCGCGGTGGCCGAGGCCGGCGACGTGGTGGTGATCGATGCCGGCGGGCGCAGCGACGTCGCGATGATCGGCGACCTGCTCTCGACGGCCGCGCGGCGCAAGGGCATCGTCGGGCTCGTCGCCGACGGGGCGGTGCGCGACACCGGCATCCTCGGCGGCTGGAGCGACTTTGCGGTGTTCACCCGCCACGTCACGGCGCGCGGCCCGGCCTCGAAGGACGGCGGCACGGTCGATGCGCCGGTCACCATCGGCGGCGCCCCAGTGCGCCCGCGCGACCTGATCCTCGGCGACGACGACGGCGTCGTGGTGATCCCGCGCGAGGCGGCGGAAGACCTGATCGCCAGGGCCGAGGAGCGGGCGCGCGCCGAGATCGGCTGGGAGAAGCGGCTCTCGGCCGGGGAGACCACCCTCGCGGTGTTCGGGGTGCCGGACGCGGTCAGGGGCTGAGGCGAGCCCCCCGCTCCTTGGCCTCCTCCGGCGTGACCCGGGGCACCGCGAAGCGGTCCCCGGTGCGGGCGTAGAGGTCGCCGTAGAGCCGGGCGACCGGCAGGAAGGCACCGTCGCGCAGATGGCGCCCGTCCGGGGTGAAGAGATCGTCGCGGGCGTGCAGCGACACCACCTGCCCGAGCACGATCCGGCGCTCGGGCGAGAGATCGATCACCGTGTGGGTGCGGCAGCCGAGGCTCGCCGGCGCCTCGGCGATCCGCCCGGGCCCGACCCCGGTGCAGGGCCGAAGCGTCAGCCCCGCCGCCGGGATCTCGCTCTCGCCGTGCGGGAACTCGGCGCCGCAGATGTTCATCGCCGGGACCATCGCCTCGTCGACGAGGTTGACCACGAACTCGCCCGTCTCGGCGATGTTGCGGGGGGTGTCCTTCAGGGTGCCGTCGGAGCGCAGGTTGAAGCTCAAGGCGACGATCGGCGGCTCCTCGGCGAGCACCTGAAAGAAGCTGATCGGCGCCGCGTTGTCGGTGCCGGCCGCCGAGCGCGTGGTCACGAGGGCGATCGGCCGCGGTGTCACCAGCGCGGTGAGCAGGCGGTAGCGGTCGCGGGGCGGGAGGTCGTCAAAGCGGAGGTCCATGCGCTCATAGCGTCCCGGGATTCGCGCCGTTCGGCAAGGCGCTTTTCGGCAGCAGCATGTGCACGCCCTTGTTGCCGTCCACCGTCTGGGTGATGCGCAGGTTCCCGGCGAGCGAGCACAGCATGTAGGCCTGGTTGCGGGTGAGTGCCGTGCGGGCGCAGACGTGGCGGATCATTTCGCGCACCGCCTGGCGCATCGCCTCGTCGAGGCTCTCGTGCAGGCCGATGGACATCAGGTCGGTCGGGGTCTCGGCGAAGGGCCAGTCGAAGGGCCCGTCATGGGCGAGATCCTTGCGCAATGTCAGCCGGAACGTGCCGGTCAGCCCGGTCTCGAGCGCGGTGATGCAGACCTCGCCGTCGCCCTGCACGCCGTGGCCGTCGCCGGCATAGAAGCCCGCGCCCTCGGCGAGGACCGGCAGGTAGAGGGTGGTGCCGGCTTTCAGCTCCTTGTTGTCCATGTTGCCGCCGAAGCGGCGCGGCACCGGCGAGGTGACCTTGCCCCAGGCCGGCGGCGGCGAGGTGGCGAGGATGCCGAAGAACGGGTCGAGCGGCAGCTCCGTGCCCCAGGGCAGCACGGCGACGCCGCGCTCCGCATCGATGTCCGGGTGGATGGTCTCGTAATCCGTAAACTCGTCCGGCAGGGTGCCGAGGAGCGGCAGGATCGCCACGAACCCCCAATCCATCCGGAACTTGAGGTCGAGGATGTCGACCTGCAGCACGTCGCCCGGCACCGCGCCGCGGACATGGACCGGCCCGGTAACGAAGTGCGGGCCGAGACCCGGCGAGAGCGCGTCGAGGGCGGCGAGGTAATCGGCCGGGTGGCGGGCGGGATCGGGATGGAGCGAGGCCCGCCCGCCGGCCGGATGGGAGTGCAGCGTGACGGTGTCGCCGGATTCGACCGTCAGCACCGGCGGCAGGGCGGCGTCGAAGTAGCCCAGCACCATCGTGGCGGGCGTGGCGGGAATCTCGTGGTGCGTCGGCATGGATCCTCCCGGGGTGTTAGCCCCTCACGTCCTGCAAGAGCCGAGCCGATACGGGAGACAGCGGCCCGCGCCCGGCGCATGATGCCGTCAAAATAACGGGAGGTACGCGATGGCGGAGATCTGGATCGAGGCGGCCCTGAACGGGCCGTGGGGGCGCGAGCGCCAGCCCGGCATCCCGATCACGGTCGACGAGGTGGTGGCCGACGGGCTCGCGGCCGCCGAGGCCGGGGCGGCGATCGTCCACGTTCACGCCTACGATCCCGAGACCGGGCGCCAGAACGACGCCTGGGAGACCTATGCCCGCATCATCGAGGGCATCCGCGCGAAGGCCGACGTGATCGTCTACCCGACGATCCCGCTCGCCGGCTCGGATTACGCCGCGAGCGCGGCTAAGCGCTACGCCCATACCGAGGAGCTGGCCCGGCGCGGCCTGATCGAGTGGGCGGTGTGCGACCCCGGCTCGACCACCTTCCTGCGCTACGACGAGGTCTCGGACGAGGCGAGCGGCTTCCTCTACCAGAACCCGATGGCCGACATCCGCGAGGGCCTGCGCATCGCCCGCACCCACCGGATCCGGCCGGGCTACGCCATCTACGAGCCGGGCTTCACGCGGCTGGGCGCGGCCCTGGCCGCCCAGGAGCCGCGCCCGCCGGTGCCGGTCTACCGCTTCATGTTCTCCGACGAGTTCGCCTGGGGCTTCCCGCCGCGGGAGGCCTACCTCGCCGCGCATCTGGCGCTGCTGGCCGAGTGCGCGCCCGGCGCGCCCTGGATGGTGGCCGGCCTCGGCGTCGACATCCTGCCGCTGGTGCCGGCGGCGGTGGCGCGCGGCGGTCACGTCCGCGTCGGGCTGGAGGACGCGCCGTGGGGGAGCGGGAAGAGCAACCGGGCCTGGGTTGAGGCGGCGCGGCGGGCGATCGAGGCGGCCGGGGGACAAGTGGTGGGGGC
>NZ_JBEXZS010000075.1:0-32115 GCF_040593685.1 Methylobacterium sp. EM32
CAATCCGCAAAAAGATGAAGAGAGCGTCCTGGAGCAAGGATGCCCTCTTCAATCTCTTTACTCATGTGCGATAGCCCTGCCTCTGCGGGGGAGGGTGGTCCCTGCGTCAGCAGGGGCCGGGAGAGGGGACCGCGACGCTGATCCAGTGGGCACCCTTCGGAACGGTTCAGTCTTTTCCGGAAGCGGCGTCCCCTCTCCCGCCCCACTTCGTGGGGCACCCTCCCCCGCGGAGGGGGGAGGGTTCGCCCGCGCGTTTTGAAACGCCGGACCTACGCCCGCTTCAGCTTCGTGATCGTCTCGCCCGGCACGCCCGTGAAATTGTTCGACAGGAGGTAGCGCGGGCTCGCCTTGATCCAGGTGTCGAGGTCGATCTCCTCGAACTTGCCGTTGTCCCAGGTCTGGACGATCTCCAGGTCCTCGTCGCCGGTGTTCTTGATCGCGTGGCCGAAGCCCATCGGGATGTAGGCGACGTCGCCGGGCTTGAACTCGGCGACCTTGCCGCGCCCGCCCGAGCCGAACAGGGCCACCTGGCCCTTGCCCTTCAGATAGTAGTGCCACTCGTTGGCGTTGACGTTCCAGTGCAGCTTGCGCATCTGCCCCGGCCGGATCGTCATCACGCCGCCCGACATCGTCCGCTGGATCGGCCACTCGTCGACGGTCGCGAGGCGGAAGGTGCCGCCCTCGAACTCGCGCACGGCGCGCGGGTCCTTGAGCAGGCGGAACTTGTGGGTCGAGTCCTTCGGCCAGGGCGCGTCGAGGGCGTCGGAGATCGGGATCACCGGGCCGGCCTGGATGTAGGCCTCGCCCTTCGGGAAGGCGTCCAGCGCCTCCGGCGACAGGCCGAATTCCAGCGCTAGCATGTCCTTCGGCGTCACGTCGATCCAGTCGGTGATCGAGAACGTGCCGTGCTCCGAGAAGGCGCCGTTGTCGAAGGACAGGATGAAGTGGCAGGGCTTGTCGCCGATGGTCTGGATCGAGTGGCCGTGGCCCTTCGGGAAGTACCAGAGGTCGCCGGGCTCGTAGTTGTTGATCTCGCTGGCGCCCGACGGATCGAGCACCACGGTCTGGCAGCGCCCGTCGATGACGTAGGCCCACTCGGCCGCGATGGCGTGCCAGTGCAATTCGCGCGAGGCGCCGGGCTCCAGGAACATGTGCACGCCCGCGATCCCCTTGCTGATGGGGAACTGGTGCACCGTCGCCTCCTTGGCCCAGCCGCCGGAGGTCACCTTCGGGCTGTTGCCGTCGAGGGAGAAGCGGAAGTCGGGCATCGCCCCGACATCCTTGGGATCGTGGTAGGCGACCTTGGCGCCCCGCGGCAGCGAGACCGACTGGCGGCCGAAGCCGCCGTCGCCCGGATTGCCGTGGTCGTGTTCCAGCGCCTTCGCGCCCGTCGCCATCACGCTGGCGCCGAGCGCCGCCGATCCCAGAAACAGCCGCCGCGTCTGGTCCATGATGCGTCCCCCTGCGACCGGCCTCGCGCCGGCCACCCTCCGTCGGGCCCTGTCCCCGGGCCGTGGTGCGGCAAGCTGAGCCAAGGCGGTGCGCCCGTGAAACGCATTGTCGGCATTCGCGCATGCCGTTCATTCATGGTGCCGCACGAGGATGGAACGAGGGATCGCGGGATGTTCGGGTCACCGATGTCGTGGCAGGTCTGGGCGCTGATCTCGGCGGTGTTCACCGCGCTCACGGCGGTGCTGGCCCGGGCCGGCAGCGCCGGGGCGGACTCGGACGCCGCCGCCTTCATGCGCTCGGTCGTGATCCTGGTGGCTCTCGGGGCGCTCTGTTTCGCCACCGGCCAGTGGCAGGCCCTGCGGGGGCTCACCGGGCGCAACCTCGGCCTGCTCAGCCTCTCGGGGCTCGCCACCGCCGGCTCCTGGGCCTGCTACTTCCGCGCCCTCAAGGTCGGCAGCGCGGCGCAGGTCGCGACACTCAACAAGCTCTCGATCGTGCTGGTCGCCGTGTTCGGCGCGACGATGCTCGGCGAGCGGTTGTCGGGGGTGAACTGGCTCGGGGTGGGGCTGGTGGTGCTCGGGGCGTACCTGCTCACTTGGCGGGGGTGAGGGCGCGGACGGGAAGCCGGATGAAGACCTGTCGAACAGGGGCGGCAGCACCCGCCGCTCACGGCGCCTGCAGGCTCGTCGCTATGCCGAGGCCGAGCGCGGTGCTGCCGGAGGGGCGGTAGAGGGTGTTGAACGCCGCCTTGTCGACCAGCGTCGCGGCGCCGGGCTGGCCCATCTCGGCGTAGAACCGGCGCATGTTGTCGGTGCCGCGCGCGTTGAGCGTGTTGGCCTCGACCCGGTTGCCCGGGCGGTGCGCGGTGTGGAACCCGAGGCCGGAGCGGCCCGACATCCCCTCGTACACGTCCTCGCCGTGGACGTAGTGGCGCCGCACGCCGCCGGCGAAGATCAGCGTGCAGGCGCTGTCGCACCGCGCCGCGTGGGCGTCGACCGCGGTGGCGAGGCCGGCGCGGCGGATCGCCCGGCCGATGGCGATGCCCTCCAGCACCTTGCCGCCGCCGCTGTCGAGGTAGACGACCCGCAGGGGCTGGGCGTGCGGCCCGGCGAGGAAGCGGGCGAAGGCCTCGCCGTCGCCGGGTACGATGGAACCGGAGAGCGTCACCCGGTCGCCGCTCTCCGACAGGCTCATCGCCCGGGAGGGGCCGGCCCCCGCGAGCGAGACCGCCGCCACGCATGCCAGGACCCGCCACCGCATCGCCGCTCCTCCCGCGCTTCCCCGCGGGCATCTTGACCCGGCGTGAGGCTGAAGACCAGTCCCGTCACGGCCAGACCTTGATCGCCACCGGCCGCCGCACGAGGTCGCGCTCCGAGGTGATCTCGCAGCCCTTGGTCTTCAGCGTCACGTAGTAGAGCGTTGCGGTGTCGCCAACGGTGTCGAAGTTGCGGCCCGGCGCGGCGGGGTCGATCAGCGAGGGATAGCTGACGAGTTCGCCCCCGGCGGTGCAGGGATCGTCGTAGAGCGTCGCCCCGGCGATGAGCAGGCGCGGCGCGTCCCAGGCGAGAAGGTTGCGCGACGTGCTCCAGTAGATCCCCGACCGCGGGAAGACGCCGCCGGCGGCGGCCTGGAACACCGCGATCCAGGCGCCGGTGCCGCGGTGGCGGCTCACCGAGCCGACCGGGGCCGGGAACGGGGCGATCGGAGCGCAGGCGCCGGCGGGCTTCGCGCCCTTGAGGTAGGGGTTCGGGAAGCGGGCGGTGAAGTCCTTGCCGTCGAAGGCGCGCCAGCGGGCGGGGTCCGAGACGTCGTCGCTGCGAAACAGGCAGGCGCCGAAGGGCTGGCCGGTCCAGCCGGTGGTCGAGGCGTAGAAGTAGCGGAAGCGGCCGTCGGCGAAGATGTTCGAGGGGTTGAAGAAGCCGCGGTGGCGGCCCTGCTCGACCTCCTGGCGGAAGGGCGGCGCCGCCACCACCGTGGGGGGCGTCGCGCGGGTGAAGCTGCGGCCGCCGTCGGTGGAGCGGGCGGCCAGCACGGCGTTGTACCAGCAGGCGAGCATGCCGGTGGTGCGGCAGCGGCCGTGCTCGTCGGCGTGGTACTCCTCGTGCAGCAGCGCCTCGACCCGGGTGCCGTCCTCGGTCCAGGTCGCGGTGATCCAGGTGCGGTCGTCGAAGGCCTCGGGCGCCGGATTGAAGGCGGAATCGAGCACGATCCGGCAATCGAGTTTCAGGCCGTCGAAGTCGCGGCCGCGCAAGGCCCGGTTGCGGTAATGCATCCCGAACAGCGCGATCCCGCCATCGGCCTCGCGCAGGGCCCGGGCGGGGGCGTCCGGCACGTCGTGGCCGTCGCAGGCGTCGCGGCCGGCCTTGAACACCGTGCGGGCCGGGCCGACGAGCGTCAGCGCCGAGAGCGGGGGCTCGGCGGCGGCCGGGACCGTCACGGCCGCGACGCAGAGACACGCGATGAGGAGGCGGAGGAGCATGCGGCGTCCCTGGACTTGACGGCGAAGCCTGCCCCAGAGTGCTTGAGGCTTGCTTTCGGCGATCCGCCGGATCGGCCGCCCGTCCCGAGGACTTTTTTACCGATGCTGCTCCTGATCCTCGGCCTTGCGCTGTTCCTCGGCACCCACGCCTTCACGATGGCCCGCGGCCCCCGCGCCGCGCTGATCGACCGGGTGGGGGAGGGGCCCTACAAGATCGGCTACTCGCTGGTCGCGCTCCTCGGCCTCGTCGTCACCGGGATCGGCTACGGCCAGTACCGGGCGCACGGCTATATCGAGCTGTGGTCGCCCCCGGTCTGGACCCGGCACCTCGCCCTGCTGCTCGTGCTCCTCGCCTTCATCAGCTTCGTCGCCGCCTACCTGCCGGGGCGGATAAAGGCGCGGCTCAAGCACCCGATGCTGCTGGGCGTGAAGATCTGGGCGACCGCGCATCTCCTCGCCAACGGCGATCTCGGCTCGCTCATCCTGTTCGGGGCGATCCTCGCCTGGGCGGTGATGGCCCGCATCAGCGCCAAGCGTCGCGACGAGGTGAGGCCGCATGCGGGACCGGTGGCCGCGCCCGCCGGCTGGCGCAACGACGCGCTCGCCGTCTTGATCGGCGTCGCGGCCTGGTTCGTCTTCGCCCGGGTGCTGCATCCCTGGCTCATCGGCGTCGCGGTCTGGCCGGGCCAGGCTTGATCCTCATCTCGTCTCGCGAGGCCTGACTTCCCGCCGGGACTGTGCTACGCGACCGGCCCTGTCGCACGGTCGCGGCGAAGAGCCCACCGGGTCCTTGGTGCGGGACCTTGGTGGAGGCGAGCCAAAGAGATCATGAGCGAGAACGAGTTCATCCGCGAGGTCAACGACGAGTACCGGCGCGACCGCCTGACCCAGATCTGGTCGCGCTACAGCGGCGTGTTCATCGGTCTCGCGGTGCTGGTGGTGCTGGGCGTCGGCGGCTGGCGCTACTGGCAGCACGCGCAAGCCCAGCAATCCGAGGCGGCGAGCCTGCGCTTCGAGGAGGCCCTGCGCCGCGCCAAGGGCGGCACGCCGGAGGATGCCGAGAAGGCCTTCGCGGGCGTCGCCGCCGATGCGCCGTTCGGCTACCGCCTGCTGGCGCGCCTGCGCGCCGCGGCGGAGGCCGGCAAGGCCGATCCGGCTGCCGGGGCCAAGGCCTACGCGGCGATCGCCGACGATTCGGCCGTCGGCCAGTCCCTGCGCGACCTCGCCCGCCTGCGCGGGGCGCTGCTCCTCGTCGACAAGGACGATGCCGGCGCGCTCAACAGCCTCCAGAGCCTCGCCGCGCCATCGAGCGCCTTCCGCCACACCGCCCGCGAGACGCTGGGCCTCGTGGCGCTCAGGAAGGGCGACTTCGAGGGGGCGGGCCGCTGGTTCGACCAGATCGCCGCCGATCGCGAGACCCCCGCGGGCCTGCGCCAGCGGCTCGAGATCTATGTCGGCCTGGTGGCCGGCGGGCCGGTGCAGGTGACCGAGGCGGCGCCTCCGGCCCCCGCCGCGCCGCCGCCGCCCTCCTTGCTCGGGACGCCCCTGCCCGCGCCCGACGCTCACGATCACGGCGCACATGAGGAAGCCCCGGCTCCCGAGGCTCCGGCCCCCGAGGCGACGCGCTAGAACTCCCCCGTAGCGCGGGGCTCTTTCGTCCCGCATCATGTTGAAGAGGGCGGCGCGCCTCGCGGCGTGCCCGCCCGCTGCTATTTTCAGGAAGACCTCCATGTCGATGCCCATCGTCGCGATCGTCGGGCGTCCCAACGTCGGCAAGTCGACGCTGTTCAACCGCCTCGTCGGCCGCAAGCTCGCGCTCGTCGACGACCGCCCGGGCGTGACCCGCGACCGGCGCGAGGGCGAGGTGCGCCTCGGCCACCTGCGCTTCCGCATCCTCGACACCGCTGGGCTGGAGGAGGCCGAGGCCGATTCGCTCGCCGGTCGCATGCGCGCCCAGACCGAGGCCGCCATCGCCGAGGCCGACGCGGTCCTGTTCGTGATCGACGCCCGCGCCGGCCTGCTGCCGGCCGACCAGCCCTTCGCCGAGCTGGTCCGCCGCGCCGACAAGCCGGTGATCCTGCTCGCCAACAAGGCCGAGGGCGGGGCCGGCATGGCCGGCGCCTACGAGGCCTTCGCGCTGGGCCTCGGCGACCCCGTCCCGCTCTCCGCCGAGCACGGCGAGGGCATGGGCGACCTGCTGGACGCTCTCGAGGCGGTGCTGCCGGAATCCGACGACGACGACGAGGAGGGGGGCGAGGGCAAGCCGCTCAAGGTCGCGATCGTCGGCCGGCCCAATGCCGGCAAGTCGACCCTGATCAACCGGATGCTCGGCGAGGACCGCCTCCTCGTCGGCCCCGAGGCCGGCATCACCCGCGATTCGATCTCGCTGGACTGGGAGTGGCGCGGCCGCCGGATCAAGCTGCACGACACCGCCGGCATGCGCCGCCGCGCCCGGATCGACGACAAGCTGGAGAAGCTCGCGGTTTCGGACGGCTTGCGCGCCGTGCGCTTCGCCGAGATCGTGGTGGTGCTCCTCGACGCCACGATCCCGTTCGAGAAGCAGGACCTCACCATCGTCGATCTCGTCGAGTCGGAGGGGCGCGCCCTCGTCATCGGCCTCAACAAGTGGGACCTCGTCGCCGACCAGCCGGGGCTCCTCAAGGATCTCAAGGAGAAGGCGACCCGCCTGCTGCCGCAGGTGCGGGGCGCCGCCGTCGTGCCTCTCTCAGGATTGGCCGGCGAGGGCATCGACCGGTTGATGCACGCCGTGGTCTCGACCGCCGAGGTGTGGAACCGCCGCGTCTCGACCGCGAAGATCAACCAGTGGCTGAGCGAGGCGACGCAGGCCAACCCGCCGCCGGCGGTGTCCGGCCGGCGGATCAAGATCCGCTACGCCACGCAGGTGAAGTCGCGCCCGCCGCACTTCGCCCTGTTCGGCAACCAGCTCGACGCGCTGCCGAAATCCTACACCCGCTACCTCGTCAACAGCCTGCGCGAGGCCTTCGACCTGCCGGGCGTGCCGATCCGCCTGTCGCTCCGGACCTCGAAGAACCCGTTCGACAAGGGCGAATAGGGCTCAGCGCGCGGATCAGCGCGGCTTCTGGTCGGCGGGAAGGTTGCGGGCGTAGGCCTCGCGCTCCTCCTTCTCGCGGATCAGCTTCTCGTAGGCCGCCTTGGCCTCGGGCGAGACCGTGAGGGTGCGCGCCTGCGCGGACTTGCGCTTCGGTGCACGCTTGAACCGGTCGGTGGATTCGCTCATCGCCTGAACACCCCCGTGTTGACTGGTTGCGGACGAAGCTACCGCGTTCGACGGGCCTTGGCGACCGCCAATGACCGAGCGGCAGGCGGAATCTCGCAGGCCCGAGAGAGCTTTGCCGGCTGGATCGGAGCCTCCGGGGCTTCGGGCTCGGCCCTCATTCTGCGACGTAGGCCGCCAGCTCCTCCGGCGCGCCGGTCGGGAACGTCTCCCGCAGGTGTTCCAGGAAGACGGAGACCCGGGCGCTGAGGAGCCGCCGCGACGGGTACAGTGCCCACAGGGCGATCTCCGACCCCGCCACGTCGCCCCAGGCGACCAGCCGGCCGGCGGCGAGGTCGTGGGCGACGAGGGAGACCGGCAGGCGCGCGGCGCCGAGGCCGGTGCGGACCGTGTCGCGGATCATCACGAGCGACGACAGGGCCAGCACCGGCGCGACGGCGAGGCGCGACCCGTCCGCCAGGGCCCAGACCGCCCGGTCCTCCATCGCCCGGACCACCGCCGGGACGCATTCCCCTTCCGCCGCGCGCGCGAGGCCGGGTCCCGCCACCACCACCATCCGGTCGCGCAGGAAGGCCCGCCCGATCAGGCCCTCGTCCGGGTCCGGGTTGACCCGGATCACCAGGTCGTAGCCCTCCTCGACCATGTCGACGGCCCGGTCCTCGGTCGTCACCGCGAGGCGGACCTCTGGATATTTCAGGGCGAAGCCCGCTGCGACCTTGCCCATGGCGACCTGCGAGAACAGCAGCGGCGCGCTGATCCGCAGGCGGCCCCGCACCCGGCCCCCGCCCGCGGCAATCGCCGCCGCGGTCTCGTCGAGCTCGGTCAGCAGGGCGCCGGCCCGCGCGGAGAGCGCGTGCCCCTCCTCGGTCAGGGTCAGGACCCGCGCGCCGCGCTCGAACAGGCGCAGGGCCAGGCTCGCCTCCAGCTCCGCGACCCGGCGCGACAGAGTCGCCTTCGGCCGGCCCGTCGCGCGGGCGGCGCGCCCGAACCCACCGTGGCGGGCGACGACGACGAAATCGGCCAGCGCGAGCAGGTCCATTCGAGGGATCGTTCCATCCACGAGACGGTGCGTCCAGATCGGACGCCTACCGGTCCGATTCTGGATCGCTCATCTTGCCTGTGTGTTCAACGACGAACCCGGAGCAATCCCATGACGATCCTGGTGACAGGCGCCACCGGCACGGTCGGCCGCCACGTGGTCAGAGAGCTTGCGCAGCGCGGCGCCGACATCCGCGCCCTCGTCCGCGATCCTGCCAAAGCGGATCTCCCGGTGGGCGTCGCGGTCGCGCAAGGCGACCTCCTCGACGTCGACGCGATGCGCAGCGCGCTCTCGGGCGTCTCGACCCTGTTCCTGCTCAACGCGGTGGTGCCCGACGAAGTCACCCAGGCGCTCGTCGCCCTCAACCTCGCCCGCGAGGCGGGGATCGCGCGGGTGGTCTACCTGTCGGTGATCCACAGCGACCTCTACGTGAACGTGCCGCACTTCGCCGGCAAGTACGGCGTCGAGCGGATGATCGAGGCGATGGGGTTCGAGGCGACGATCCTGCGCCCGGCCTACTTCATCGACAACGACCGCACGGTCACCGACGTGGTGCTGACACACGGCGTCTACCCGATGCCGCTCGGCCACAAGGGACTGGCGATGGTCGACGCGAACGACATCGGCGAGGTCGCGGCCCTGGAGCTGATCCGGCGCGAGCGGAGCGCCGGACCGCTCCTGCGCCTCAACGTGGTCGGGCCCGACACGCTGACCGGGCCGGACGTCGCGGGACTCTGGTCGGAGGCGCTCGGCCGCCCGGTCGCCTATGCGGGCGACGACACGGCCGCGTTCGAGCGGTCCTTGCGGGCCTTCATGCCGCCCTGGATGGCCTTCGACATGCGCCTGATGAGCGAGCGCTTCCAGACCGACGGGATGATCCCGGAGGCGGGCGACCGCGAGCGCCTGACCGCGCTGCTCGGGCGCCCGTTGCGCTCCTATCGCGACTTCGCCGCAGGCGTCGCGGGCGCAGCGCGCTGAGTGTCGCCCGCGGGGGGCGGCCGCGGGTGGAAACCCGACCGTGGCGATGCGAGAGTGGGACGATGTCTCCTCCTCTCCCCGTCCGTTGGGTCATCCTCGGCAACAGCGGCTCGGGCAAGAGCACGCTGGCCGCGCGCCTGGGGCAGGCCCTGGATCGGCCGGTCCACGACCTCGATCTCGTCCACTGGCATCCTGACGGCGCCAAGCGCGACGAGGCCGAGGCCAGGGCCCGCGTCGCCGCGATCGCGGCGACCGAGGCGTGGATCGTCGAGGGGGTCTACGGCTGGCTCGCCGAGGTCGCCTTGGTGCGGGCGACCCGGCTGATCTGGCTCGACATCCCGTGGGACGCGTGCCGGGCTGGCCTGCTCGCGCGAGGCCTGCGGCGCGGCATGACCGTGACCGACCAGGACGCCCTGCTGGCCTGGGCGCAGGATTACCGGACCCGGACCACCTCGTCGTCATTCACGGGCCATGAGCGGCTCTACCGGGCGTTCGCGGGCGAGAAGGCGCATCTGCGCACCCGCGGCGAGGTCGATGCCTTCGTGCCGTGATCGCCCGGGGCCGGATGCGGGGGTGTCCGGATCGTCAGCCGCGCCCCCGCCCCACCAGCCAGGCCGGATCGAACCAGCGGTCGGCCTCGCCGTCATAGGGCAGCCGGGTGATGTCCCATTGCTGGATGAAGGGCGCGTAGACGTTCCAGACCGCGATGCCGCCGCCGACATAGATGCGCCGGCCGGGATAGCGCGCCAGCACCGTACGCGGGTCCTCGTGCGAGCGGATGATCGCGATGGTGCGGTCCTGGTAGGCGAAGTCCGGCACCGCCTCGATGGTCTTCGGCCCCGCGATCAGCACGTGGCCCTGCGTCACCGCGAAGAAGCGAGTCACGTCCTCGACGTACAGCGGGTCGGTGTTGCCCTCCCAGGGCAGCCGCCCGTGGAGGCCGAGCTGGCCCCGCTGCCCGATGGCGCACATCGCCCGCACGTCGATCATCGGCTCGCCATCCTCCGGTCCGGGCCCGACAGGCCCCAGACCGACTGATAGCCCGCCCGCCAGGCCGGGGGCCAGCCGGCCGAAGGGTGGGGGCTCACGACCGGCGAGCCACGGCCTCCCGGTCCGCCTCCTCCCAACCCGCTTCCTGCCACGCCGCCTCTTGCCGCGCCGCCTTGCCCGCGCTCCGGATCTCCGGCAGCGCGGCTGCCGGCATCGGCTTGCCGTAGAGGTAGCCCTGAAGCTGCGTGCAGCCCTCGCGGCGCAGGCAGGCGGCCTGCTCGGGGGTCTCGACGCCCTCCGCCGTGGTGGCGATGCGCAGGCTGCGGCTGAGCCCAGTGATCGCCCGTACCACCGCCAGGGCCTCGCGGCTGTCGCAGATCTCGCGCACGAACGAGCGGTCGATCTTGATCTTGTCGAACCGGAACGCGCACAGGTAGCTCAAGGACGAGTAGCCGGTGCCGAAATCGTCGAGCGCGATCCGGGCGCCGAGCTGCTTCATCTGCTCCAAGAGCGCGAGGTTGTTCGTCGAGGCGTCGAGCAGCACCGATTCGGTGATCTCCAGCTCGAGCCGGCCGGCTTGCAGGCCGGAGGCGGCCAGCGCCGAGGCCACCTGGGCGGCGAGGGCCGGGCTGCGGAACTGCGCCGGCGACAGGTTGACGGCGACGCTGCGGCCGCTCGCCCAACGGCTCGCCTCGCGGCAGGCCTCGTGCAGCACGAAGGCGCCGATCTCGTGGATCAGCCCGGTCTCCTCGGCGATCGGGATGAAGTCGAGGGGCGAGATCGAGCCGCGCACGGGGTGCTGCCAGCGCAGGAGCGCCTCGTACCCAATGGTCTCGCCGTCCTGCGCCCGCACGATCGGCTGGTAGTGCAGGCGGAGCTCGCGCCGGGCGATCGCCCCGCGCAGGTCGGCCTCGATCAGGCGGCGGTAGTGGGCCGCGGTCGCGAGGGTGTCGTGGTAGCGCAGGAACCGGCCGCGGCCCCGGCGCTTCGCCTCGTAGAGCGCGAGGTCGCCGCAGCGCAGGAGCCCCTCGCCGGTGTCGGAATCGGCGGGCGCGAGGGCAATGCCGACGCTGAGGCCGGTCTCGATCCGCTGGCCCTCGACCTCGATCGGCTCGTGCGCCGCCGCGATCAGCCGCTCGGCCAGGGCTTCCACCTCCGCCTCCGTGGCGAGAAGCGGGGCGACGACGGCGAACTTGTCGCCGTTGAGGCGCGCCAGGCAATCGTTCGGGCGCAAGGCCTCCCGCAGCCGCCTGGCCAGGGCCCGCAGCATCTGGTCGCCGACCGGATGCCCGAGGGTGTCGTTGATCCGCTTGAAGTCGTCGAGGTCGATGCACAAAACCGCCGTGCCGGATCCCGGAGCTGCCGCGGCCAGGGCCTCGCCGAGCCGCTGCCGGAACAGCTCGCGGTTGGGTAGCCCGGTCAGCCCGTCGTAATGCGCGAGGTAGTGGATCCGCATGCTCGCGGCGCGCTCCTCGCTCACGTCCTCGGCGATGAGCAGGCCGTGGAGCGGCTGCTCGCCGTGCCCGCCGATCGCGAGGGCGCGCATCCGGAGCGTGCGCGAGCCCCAGGCGGTCGGGACCGGCATCTCGCGGGTGACGGCGGCGAGATCGCCGGCCTCCGCCGCCGTGGCCCCTGCGGCCGGCTGGCTGGCCGCCGAGAGGGCGGTCTTCAGCAGCGCCGCGACGGCCGTCGGCAGGACCACCTCCGCCGGTCGGCCGACAAGCTGGCCGGTGCAGCCGCACAGCAGCAGCTCCGCGTGCCGGTTGGCGAGCCGGATCAGCCCGGTCGCGGCGTCCTGCACCACGACGCTCGAGGGCATGGTAGCGATCACGCTGTCGAGGAAGGACGTGGTCGCGGCCAGCCCGTCGCGGTGGCGCTCGGCGATCTCCTTGGCTTCCAGGAGCTGCAGCTCCTGCGCCCGCCGGTCGCTGCGGTCGCGGGTGATCTTGGCGAAGCCGACGAGGCGGCCGGTCTCGTCGCGGATCGCGTCGATGACGATTTCGGCCCAGAACGAGGTGCCGTCGCGGCGGATCCGCCAGCCCTGCGCCTCGAACCGTCCGCTCTCGCGGGCCTGGCGCAGGCCGGTCTCGGGCAGCCCCGCCGCCCGGTCCTCCGGCCGGTACAGGCAGGAGAAGTGCCGGCCGATCATCTCGCCGCCGGTGAACTGCTTGGCCCGCTCCGCCCCGGTGTTCCAGTTCACCACGATCCCGTCCGGATCGAGCATGAAGATCGCATAATCCGTCACGCCCTGGACGAGCAGCCGGTACATGATGTCGGTGCTTGCAGTCACGGCTGGCCGTCCCGTCTGCGGCCGGACCCCGGCTGGGTCCAGTGCAATAAGGTTCCCCTGCGTCCTAATAGGGCGGAAGGGTCCTAAAGCCGTGTTAAATCCCGCTGCCGCAGACGTCAAAGCGATCTTCCCAAGAGGAAGCTTTGCCGCTGTAGACCGATGGAAATCGTGAGCGCCGCAGGGCCGCAATGTCGCAGAATAGGACCAAAAACCTATATTTGTCGGGAAGACAGTCGAGAGCGGGGCTTGGGGATACGATGGCGGGGGGCTGCAAGCCGTTCTCG
The DNA here is from genome assembly GCF_040593685.1 of Methylobacterium sp. EM32. Lineage (NCBI taxonomy): Bacteria > Pseudomonadati > Pseudomonadota > Alphaproteobacteria > Hyphomicrobiales > Methylobacteriaceae > Methylobacterium > Methylobacterium sp. EM32. The sequence goes on from NZ_JBEXZS010000075.1 coordinate 12,769, forward strand.
CCGCAGGGGCCGTGCGGCCGCGACGAACTGGGGCGGGTCCGCGCGGCACCTCGCGACCTGGGCCGCTGCCCCTGCCGGTGACGTCGATCGGTGACGACGGAGCCGCGGCGCGGCTCCGTCCGGTCAGGCCGGCTTCTGCGGCGTCAGGACGCGGCCGGTCGGGAAGTCGAAGATCGTCCCGCTCTCGGTCGAGTCCGGGCTCGCCAGGCGCACGATGTGGGGCGCCAGGTCCTCGGGCGTGCGCAGGGTCTCCGGGTCCTCGCCCGGCATCGCGGCCTTGCGCATCGCAGTGCGCAAGGGGCCGGGATTGAGCAGCATCGCGCGCACCGGCGTCGAGGCGGTCTCGGCCGCGTAGGTGCGCACCAGCGCTTCGAGTGCCGCCTTCGACACCGCATAGGGCCCCCAATAGGCCCGGCACGACGAGGCCGCGCCCGAGGTGACGAACACCGCCCGCCCCGCATCCGAGCGCCGCAGCAAGGGATCGAGGGAGCGGATCAGGCGCCAGTTCGCCGTGACGTTGACGTCCATCACGCTCGACCAGACCTTCGGGTCGACGTGGCCGAGGGGCATCAGCTTGCCAAGCACGCCGGCATTGCCGACGAGCACGTCGAGCCGGCCCCAGCGCTCGTGGATCGCCGCACCCAGGCGGTCGATGGCGTCGTAGTCGCACAGGTCGAGGGGGACGAGGGTGGCGGAGCCGCCCGCCGCCCGCACGGCGTCGTCGAGGTCTTCGAGCGCTCCTTGCGTGCGGGCGACCGCGATCACGTGGGCGCCGGCCGCGGCGAGCGCCAGGGCCGCCGCGCGGCCGATGCCGCGCGAGGCCCCGGTGACGACCGCGATGCGGTCGGCCAGCGGTTTTGCCGAAAGGGGCGTCTCGGGGAGGGGGGTGTCGGACATCGGATCAATCGGCCTCGGCGAGGATCGCCATCCGGCGCGGCGAGGCGACCGCGAGGTCGGTCAGGGGCGTCGGATAGTCGCCGGTGAAGCAGTGGTCGGTGTATTGCGGGCAGGCGGCGTCGCGGCCCTCCTCCCCCATCGCCCGGTAGAGCCCCGGGATCGACAGGAAGGCGAGCGAATCGGCGCCGATATACTGGCGCATGCTCTCCAGGTCGTGGGTCGCGGCGAGCAGCTTCTCCTTCTCCGGCGTGTCGATGCCGTAGAAGTCGGGATGGGTGATCGGCGGCGAGGCGATGCGGAAATGCACCTCGCGGGCCCCGGCCTCGCGCATCATCCGGACGATCTTCACCGAGGTGGTGCCGCGCACCAGGCTGTCGTCGACGAGGACGATGCGCTTGCCCGCGACCGCGGCGCGGTTGGCCGAGTGTTTCATCCGCACGCCGAGCTCGCGCACCGACTGGGTCGGCTGGATGAAGGTCCGGCCGACATAGTGGTTGCGGATGATCCCGAGCTCGTAGGGCAGCCCGGTCTGCTGGGCGTAGCCGAGCGCCGCCGGCACGCCGGAATCCGGCACCGGGATGACGATGTCGGCCTCGGCCGGCGATTCCTTCGCCAGCTCGACGCCGATGTTCTTGCGCACCGAGTAGACATTCTTGCCGTTCACGATCGAATCGGGACGGGCGAAGTAGATGTACTCGAAGATGCAGGGACGCAGCGGCTGCGCCCGGGCGAAGCGGATCGACTCGATGCCCTCCTCCGAGATCACCACCATCTCGCCGTTCTCGACGTCGCGCACGAAGCGGGCGCCGATGATGTCGAGGGCGCAGGTCTCGGAGGCGAGGATGTAGCGGCCGTCGAGCTCGCCCAGCACCAGCGGGCGGATGCCGAGCGGATCGCGGGCGCCGATCAGCTTCTTGTTCGTCATCATCACGAGGGCGTAGGCGCCCTCGATCTGGCGCAGCGCATCCATCACCCGGTCGACGATGCGGACGTGGCGCGAGCGGGCGACGAGGTGGAGGATCGCCTCGGTGTCGGAGGTCGACTGGCAGATCGCGCCGTCACGCACGAGCTGGCGGCGCAGCAGCAGGCCGTTCGTCAGGTTGCCGTTATGGGCGACCGAAAGGCCGCCGGTCTCGAGCTCGGCGAAGAGCGGCTGCACGTTGCGCAGGATGGTCTCGCCGGTGGTCGAGTAGCGCACGTGGCCGATCGCCGCCTCGCCCTTCAGGCGCTCGATCGTGGCGAGGTCGGAGAACGAATCGCCGACGAGGCCCAGGCGGCGCTCGGAGTGGAAGACCCGGCCGTCGAACGACACGATGCCGGCCGCCTCCTGGCCGCGATGCTGGAGGGCGTGGAGGCCGAGCGCCACGATCGCGGCGGCGTCCGGATGGCCGTAGATGCCGAAGACGCCGCACTCCTCGCGCAGGGTGTCGCCGTCGAGATCGAGATCGCCGCCGAACGCCTCGCTCGCCCCGGAGGCACCCCGGAAGGTTTCGCTGCGTGCTGACATGATGAGAAGCCCCTGGTGGCCGGTCACCGCACGGCCTCGCCTCGCCGACCCCGCGCACCGAAACCTCCGCGCGCGGGCCTGATTCCTCGAACGAAGCAGGGTCCGAGCCGCGCCCGCCGGGAAGCGTTGCGTCCGGAATCTCACCTCGCGCCGGCTATGTAGTCGTTGCCGTGGGCGGAACCAAGGCGTCACGTGTGCGTTGCGCGGCGTATCTCACATGCAAAGGGCGCCGGTCGGGCGCCCTTCTCGTCGTCTCTTTGTCCGGCGGTGCCTGCGGCGTCAGCGGCGCGGGCTAGCGTCGGTCCGGCGCTGGGGCGGGGTATCGGCCTCGGCCGGGGCGTCGGTGCCCGGATCCGTCTCGGGCTTGGGCTTGCGGAACTGCTTGAGCAGCCCCTCCGGGTTGTCCGGCAGCATCGCCACGAGCTTCTGACCGCTATTCTCCAGGATCTCGCGGCTGCGGGCCTGCTGGGCCCAGTCCGGCACCTTGCCCTGGACCAGCCAGGCGAGGAAGACCCAGCCGATGACGCAGATCAGGAAGCCGCGCGCCGCCCCGAAGGCGAGGCCGAGGCTGCGGTCGACCGCGCCGATGCGCGAATCGAGGATCAGGTCCGAGATCTTCACGGTGATCACCGAGACCACCAGCAGGGTGACGAGGAAGATCGCGGCGATCGAGACCACCAGCGAGACGGTGTCGCTGGAGACGTGCTGCTTCACGGTCGGCAGCAGCAGCGGGTGCAGGGTCCAGGCGAGGCCGGCCGCCGCGACCCAGGCCACGATCGCCAGCACCTCGCGGGTGAAGCCCCGCACCGCCGCGAGGAGCGCGGAGATGACGACGACACCCAGCACGACGAGATCGAGAACGGAGAACGGCATCGGCAGGAACGGTTCGGGGGCTGTAGCGTTGCCTCGGGGTTCGCGGCTGCCCTGACCGCCGGGGTTGTATACGCTGCCGGATCCGATCCGTCACCATCGCCCTCGCGCCGACACGCCGCCCCACTCAGACGTCCTCATCGTAGGCCGGCATCCGCTGCGGCGGGCGCCGCCCGCCGCGGACCGGCTTGCCGCTGGCCGCCACCCCCGCCACCAGGTCGGCGATGTGGCGCACGGATTCCGCCGGAAACCCCGTCCCGGACCCGTCGCGGCCGGTGCCCTCGCGACCTTGGGGCATCAAGGCCTTGGCGAAGCCGAGCTTCTGCGCTTCCTTCAGTCGTGCCGGCGCCTGCGCCACCGGGCGGATCGCCCCCGACAGGCCGACCTCGCCGAAATACACCGCGTCCGACGGCAGGGCCGCGCCCGAGAGCGAGGAGACGAGCGCCGCCGCCACCGCGAGGTCGGCGGCGGGCTCGCTGATGCGCAAGCCCCCGGCGACGTTGAGGTAGACGTCGTGCCCCCCGAGCCGGATGCCGCCATGGGCCTCCAGGACGGCGAGCACCATCGACAGGCGGTTGGGGTCCCAGCCGACCACGGCGCGGCGCGGCATGCCGAGCGCCGAGGGCGCCACCAGGGCCTGGATCTCGACGAGGAGGGGCCGCGTGCCCTCCATCCCGGCGAAGACCGCGGTGCCCGGCGCCGCGAGGTCGCGCCCGGCGAGGAACAGGGCCGAGGGGTTCGGCACCTCCGCCAGGCCCCCGTCGGTCATCTCGAACACCCCGATCTCGTCGGTCGGGCCGAAGCGGTTCTTCACCGCGCGCAGGATGCGGAAATGGTGGCCCTGGTCGCCCTCGAACGAGGCGACGGCATCCACCATGTGCTCGACGACGCGGGGCCCGGCGATCTGCCCGTCCTTGGTGACGTGGCCGACCAGGATCACGGCGGTGCCGGAGGTCTTGGCGAAACGGATCAGGCTCTGGGCCGAGCCGCGGACCTGCGTCACCGTGCCGGGGGCCGATTCGACCGTCTCGGTCCACATCGTCTGGATCGAATCGATGATCGCCAGCGCCGGCGGCTTGCCCTGGCTCAAGGTCGCGATGATGTCCTCGACGTTGGTCTCGGCGGCGAGTTCCACGGGGGCGCTCGCGAGTCCCAGCCGCTCGGCCCGCAGGCGCACCTGGCCCACCGCCTCCTCGCCCGAGATGTAGGCGACGCGCTCGCCCCGCTTCGCCAGCGCGGCGGAGGCCTGCATCAGCAGCGTCGACTTGCCGATGCCGGGATCGCCCCCGAGCAGGATCACCGAGCCGCGCACGAAGCCTCCGCCCGTCACCCGGTCGAGCTCGGCGATGCCCGACGAGGTCCGCGGCGCCTCCTTGACCTCGCCGGTGAGGCCTTCCAGCGGGAAGATCCGGCCGCGTGCCCGGCTCGGCCGCGTCGCCACCGGGCCGGAGACGGGGCTTGCCGCGCCGGTCTCCTCGACGATCGTGTTCCAGCCGTTGCAGGCCTCGCAGCGCCCGCGCCAGCGGTTGTAGACCGCGCCGCAGGACTGGCAGGCGAAGGTCTGGTGGGTCTTCGCCATCGGCGGCGGATCTCCGAAAGATGAGGGCCGCGCGCCGGCAGCCGTGTGTGTTCCTGATATGTCCCGAGGTGGGCGCCGGTGCAACCGCACCTCGGCGACCTTTGGGAAACGAACCTGCCGCGCTCGCGTCCCATTCCGCCGCGAAAGCGTGGGCATACTCCCTTGCATCACGGATGCGCGCCCGATGCCCCGCCCAGGCCGACCCTATACCTACGACCGCGTCCAGCGCGGCTTCCACTGGCTGATGGCGGCCCTGATCGTGCTGGCGCTCGGCCTCGGCATCTACGCCGCTTGGCAGGTGCCCGGCACCTCGCCGCGGCGCGAACTCCTCGACATCCACAAGTCGCTCGGCCTGACGGTGCTGCTGCTCCTGCCGCTGCGCGTCGTCTACCGGCTCGTCGCCGGCGAGCCGGCCTACCGTGCGCCGCCGACCCGCAGCGCCCATGCCGCCGCGCGCCTGGCGCACCTGACGCTCTACGCCCTGATGCTGCTCCTGCCGATCAGCGGCTACGTCTACTCGGCGGCGGGCGGCTACGGCCTGCCGTGGTTCGGGGTGTTCTCCTTCCCGCGCCTCGTCCCGGTCGACAAGGCGCTGTCGCAGGCGGGCTACGGCGCGCATTACTGGATCGGCTGGAGTTTCGGGATCCTGCTCGGTCTGCACCTGCTGGCGGTCGCCTGGCACGCCTGGATCCGCCGCGACGAGGTGATGGGGCGGATGTGGCCGCGGCGGGGGGCAGGGAGTGAAGAGGTTTCCGCCTGATTCGAGCCAATACGAAGAGGACGCTGGAATTCTCCTCTCCCCGCCCGCGGGGAGAGGAGAGAACCCGCGCCACTTCCTTGGTCGGACAGCTCTATCACCCACGGTGAGAAAGAATCCTGCCCCAATCCGTCAGGCGCAGGCCGAGAACGCAGTCTCCACCAGCCCGCCCACCCGCTCCGCCCCCAGCGCCTCGTCGAACAGGATGCGGTAGACGATCGGTGCGACGACCCGGTCGAGCACCGTGTCGATGTGCGGAAACACCTCGCCCCGCGCCGCCGCGCGTTCGGCGATGGCGGCGATCTGCTGCCTGACATAGCCGCAGCAGCGCCGCGGGCCGGCCCCGCCCTCGGCGGCGAGCACGTCGCGGATCATCTCGCGGCCGAGGCGGGACGACATCTCCTCGGCATATTGCTCGGCCCAGGCCAGGAGGTCGCCGCGGCCGCTGCCGGTCTCGACCGGCACCATGTCCGGCCGCAGCCGCTCGACCGCGACGTCGGCCAGAAGCTCGTTCAACTCGCCCCAGCGGCGGTAGATCGTCGAGGGCGTGACGCCGGCCTCCGCGGCGATCAGCGGGATCGTCACCTCGGCCCGATCCATCCGGGCGAGGAGGTCTCGCGCGGCGCGGTGGACCGAGGCCTGGACCCGCGCGCTGCGCCCGCCCGGACGCGGCCCCGCCTCCCTCTCCGCCATCGCCATCCCTCCTGCAAACGCAAAGAATTTGCTTTTAGCGCTCCACGGCGCTAGATCCTTAACGCAACGGATTTGCTTTAGGGACATGGCTATGCGCGCAGGTCAAGGATCCCGGCGGGTCGACCCGCTCGCCATCCACGCCGTGACGCTCGGGGCGTTCTTCGCCGCCGCGGCGGCGCCGACGCCGCTCTACCGGATCTACCAGGAGACCCTGGCGCTCTCCCCCGTCTTCGTCACCCTGGTCTTCGCCGTCTACGCGGTGGCCCTGCTCAAGGCGCTCCTCGTCGCCGGCTCGCTCTCCGACCATCTCGGGCGCCGGCCGGTGATCGCCGGGGCCCTGTGGCTCGAGGCCGCGGCGATGGGCCTGTTCCTGCTGGTCGGGCACGGGACCGGCTGGCTCGTCGTCGCCCGGATCGTGCAGGGGCTCGCCACCGGCATCGCCGCCGCGTCGCTCGGCGCCGCCCTCGTCGACGTGGATCGCACCCGCGGGCCGATCGTCAACGCGGTGGCGCCGCTCGCCGGCATGGCCGTCGGCGCGCTCGGCACCAGCGCGCTGATCCAGTATGCGCCGCTGCCGCTGCACCTCGTCTACGGGCTCCTGCTCTGCACCTTCGCCGGGCTGGCGCTGGCGGTCTGGCTCATCCCCGAGAGCGCCGCGCGGCGGCCGGGCGCGCTCGCCTCGTTGCGGCCCCGCATGGCCGTCCCGCCCCGGATCCGGCGGCCGCTCGCCCTGGTGACGCCGATCAACATCGCCAACTGGACGCTCGGCGGCTTCTACCTGTCGCTGGTGCCCTCGGTGGTCGCGGCGGCCACCGGCAGCCGGGCGCCGCTCACCGGCGGGGCCGTCGTCACCGCGCTGATGGTGGCGGGCGCCGTTACCGTGCTCCTGCGCCGCACCGCGCCGCCGCGGGAGAACCTGACCTTCGGGGTGCTCACCACGGCGCTCGGCGTCGTCGGGGTCGTCGCCGGCATCCACGCGGCGAGCGTGCCGGTGCTGATCCTCGCCACCCTGGTCACCGGCTGCGGCTTCGGCACCAGCTTCCTCGGCACCCTCGGCACGATCATGCCGCTCGCCGAGCCCGACGAACGCGCGGGGCTGCTGGCCGCCTTCTACGTCCAGAGCTACCTCGCCTTCAGCCTGCCGGCGGTCGGCGCCGGCTTCCTCGCCCGCGCCCTCGGCTACGCGGCGACCGCCGACCTCTACGCGGCGGCGATCCTGGCGGTGAGCCTGGCCGGGCTCGCGACGATGCGGGCGCGGACGGGGCGGGAGCCGGCGGCGGCGTAAGAGCGCCGGATCACAGGATCGTCGTCACAGGATCGTCATCATAGGACCGTCCTGGCGAAGCGCGCGAGCCCGGACGCCGCCGCCCCGAGGCGGCCGCGCAGGCCCGGCGCGCCCTGCGGGACCCGGTCGCCGAACTCGCCCCGGATCGCCCCGAGGATCTCCGCCACCTCGGCCTCCCGCCCGTGACCGGGCCCGAGCCGCGCCAGCTCGTTCACCACCCGGGGCGGCGGCTCGGCGACGCGGGTGCTCCAGTCGGTGCCCCAGACCCGGCGGGCAAGGGCGTCGTTGCGCCGGCGGTAGACCTCGTCGACCCGGGCGGTCATCGCCGGGTCGAGGGCCCGGAATGGCTCGGCGTCGAAGCCGCGCTCATGCGCCAGGGCGTCGATGCGGGCGGTCACCGCGCGGGAGGCCCCTTGCGCGCCGCCGGCCCCGCCCGCCCGCAGGCGGCGCGAGACCTCGACGCCGACCGGCCCGAGGCTCTCGTTGGTGCGGTAGGCGAGGTCGGCGGGCGTCAGGAGCGGCAGCAGGCGGTCGGCGAGGCCGAGCTCGACGGCGATGCGCTCGATCAGCGGGGCCGGGGAGATCCGGTCCTGGACCGGCACGAGGTGCACGCGCCCCGCGGCCGCCCGCGCCCAGCCCTTGAGGCCGCGCCAGTAATCGAACCGCCGCGCCCGCAGCTCGGCCTCGAACGAGGCCGCGAAGGCCCGGGCCTCGCGCAGGAACTGGATCCGCCAGGTGTATTGCGATTGCAGGTAGGTGCCCTGCGGCCGCACCGTCATCAGGATCTCGGGCCGGAAGCCCCGGCGCTCGAACAGGCTGCAGAGGAGCTTCGGCGCCCGGTGCCAGGGCGGCAGCAGGCATAGGCTCTCGTAGGAGAGGATCGCGATCTCGTCCCGGCTCCCGGCCAGCGCCCGGTCGAGGGTGTCGAGCAGCTCGCCCCGCTCGCGCCGCGGCCGGCGCCCGTCCAGGGTCTCGCCGAGATGCTGGTGGCTGACATGCGGGTGGGCCGCAGAGGCTGGCGTCAGCGCGGGATAGAGGATGCCCGCGCCGCGCAAGGAGTCCCGGCGGGTGTGCAGCAGCATCTGCAGCGACGAGGTGCCGGTGCGCGGGTTGCCGATATGGATGATGGCGCGGCGCATCGCGGTCCTCAGCGCCCGTCCGGGCGCGGGCCCGCTTCCGCGGGAGCGGTCGGGGATGCGCGGGGCATCGTCCGGTCAGGGATCATGCGGATCTCCCATGCCTCAGGCCGGCATCCCCGGAGGGCGCGGGTTCGCACCCCGCCGACGCCGTCGGTCACGGCTCAAGCGGAGCCGTTCGATGAGCAGATCTGCAAGTTCGAACAGGGCGATTTTACGGCATTCCAACCCGCTCGCCCGGCAAATCCTCGGTCGCACGAGGCAAGGCTCGACCACAACCGCCGTCGAGATCGGGATCATGCCGGTGATGGTGCCGAGAATTCGTTCCCCAAGGCGCGGATCGACGTCGAAGTCGATTTATTTTTTGGTCTCAATGTTGCCGAATGCGTTTCTATTTTGATGCGAAGTGTTGAGTTGCGTGACTGGAGGACGGCCGTACCCGGCTCAGCGCAGGCCGCCGCCGACCACGCCCGCCTCGACGGCGACCGACAGGCGATCGGTGATCGCCCACTCGACTCCGACATGCGCGTTCGGCAGGACCGCGATGTCGTCGCGCGAGAACGGCGCCGAGACCGGCGTCGCCCCGGCCCGGATCGTGCCGTGCACGGCCGCCGCGCCGGCGCGGGCGTAGAGCAGCACCTCCGGCGTCAGCAGCGCGCCGACCTTCACCTGCACCGCGCCGGCGAAGTCGCGGGTGTAGCTCAAGCTCCCGAAGCCCGGCGTCAGGCCGCCGGAGGTCGCCGCGAGATAGTCGAACCCGCCGGAGATGCCGTAGACGAACCGGCCCTCCTGCCAGAGCCGCCCGCCCTCGAAGCCGATGGTCGGCCCGGCATAGCTGCCGAACCGCCGCGACGACACCGCCTCGAACCCGGTCGACATCCGGGCGTAGGAGCCGGACCAGCGGCCGTCGATGCCGGGTCCCTCTTCAAGGCTTTTCGGCCAAGTGTCCGCGGGCCATGCGAAGACGGGGAGGAAGCCGAAGCCGACGAGGCCCTGCGCCCGACCGGGATCCGGCGCGAGGGCGCCAAGGCCGAGGGCGAGGCAGGCCGCGAGGCGGCGGCGGGAGCGGGAGGCGGCGCATCCGGTCATACGGCCACGATAGCCGAGAGCCGGCCGCTCCGCATCGGGGGCACCGTCGCAGGTTTGTAACTGCAAACTTGACGGCAGACACGCTGGCTCGTCCCGGAACGGCGCGATCCGTCGTTCGGCCGCCCGAAAGCCGATCACGGGACGCAGGCCCAGCTTCCAGGAACAAGCGGTCGATTTGGTCGCACCCCAGAGACTGGGGTGGAGTATGACATATGTTGATGTCTGGGGGCGCGTTCGGCCCGCCGGAGACGCTGCGCGTGACCCATTCGGACAACCGGGACCGAACCCGGGGATTGGATTCCGGCGGCCCGCCCGCGCCACGCTGCATCGTCGCCGTGCCAGTCCGCAACGAGGTCGACCGGATCGGACCCTGCCTTCGCGCGCTGGCGGCGCAGGAGGGGGGCGCGGCGGACGGCCTCGGGATCGTCCTCTTCCTCAACAACTGCACCGACGGTACGGCGGAGGCGGTCGCGTCGCTCGTGCCCGGCCTGGACGTCCCGGTGCGGGTGGTCGTGCGCGATTTCGCCGGGGCGCAGGCCGGCTGGGCCCGGCGCGAGGCGATGGAAGCTGCCGCGGGCTGGTTGGAGGAAGCCGGGACCGACGGCGCCATCCTGACGACCGATGCCGACAGCCGGGTGCCGCCGGACTGGGTCGCGCGCAACCTCGCAGCCCTGGCGCAGGGCGCCGACGCGGTCGCCGGCACGGTGGCGCTCGATGCGGCCGAGGCCGCGCGCCTGCCTGACGCGCTCCACGCCCGCGGCCGGCTGGAGGGCGCCTACGAGGCGCTGCTCATCGCCCTCGAATCGGTCATCGACCCGGTCGCGCACGATCCCTGGCCGCGTCACGCGACCCGCTCGGGGGCGAGCCTCGCGGTCCGCCTCTCCGCCTACCGCGCCGCCGGCGGCATGCCGGCCTTGGCCCTCGGCGAGGACCGGGCCTTCGTGGCGGCGCTCCTGCGGGCGGATGCTCGCGTGCGCCATGCCCCCGGCCTCGTCGTCGTCACCTCGGGAAGGCTCGACGGCCGCGCCCCGGGCGGCTGCGCCGACACGATGCGGCAGCGCTGCGCCGTGCCCGAGACCCCGTGCGACCCGCGCCTCGAACCCCTCGCCCGCGCCCTGTTCCGCTACGCCTGGCGGCGCCGGCTGCGGCGCCTGCACGGGGCCGGCCGCCTCGCCCGGACCGGATCCTGGGCGCCCTGGCTGCGCGTGCCGCCCGCCGAGGCGCGGCGGATCGCCGGTCTCCCGACTCTCGGGGCGATCCTCGCGGCGGTCGAGGCGGGAAGCCCGCTCCTCAGCCCTCGGCCCTTGCGCCCCCGCGCGCTGCCCCGTCACATCCTCGCCGCCCGCCTCCTGCTCGCCGGGCTGCGGCGGGTCGGGCAGGGCTGGGGGCGCCTTCTTGCGCCGAAAACCGGCCATGCCGAGGGGCCGCCCTCCCTGCCCGCCCTCGGCCGGGCGTCGGAGGAGGCCGGCAATGCTTGATCGAATCGACGACCCCTGGACACTCCCCGGCCCGACCCGCGACTGCGTCGCGGCCGCCCGCCGGGTCTCGGCGCTCGCCGTCGCGCGGGCCGACGCGCAGGATCGCGACGACGGCTTCCCGGCCGAGGACGTGGACGACCTTGCTCAGGGAGGCCTCCTCGCCGCCCCTGTACCGGCGGGGGAGGGCGGGGCGGGCCTCGGGCAGGAGCCGGGCGCGGCCGACCTCGCCGAGGTGTTGCGCCTCGTCGGCCTCGGCAATCTGGCGCTCGGCCGGGTCTACGAGGGCCACGTCAACGCGCTCCAACTCGTCGCCCGCTACGCCGCGCCGGCGGAGCGGCGCGCCCTGTTCGCCGACGCCCGCACGGGCCACCTGTTCGGGGTGTGGAACACCGAGCCGCCGGCGAACGGCCTCGTCCTCGGCGCGGACGGGCGGCTCTCCGGGGTCAAGACCTTCGCCTCGGGCGCCGGCCGCGTCACCCGCGCCCTGGTGACGGCGCGCCGGCCCGGCGACGGGCGGCCGCTGATGCTCGTCGTCGCCCTCGATCCTGGGACCCGGGCCGACCTCTCGGCCTGGCACGCGCAAGGGATGCGCGCCTCGGCGACCGGCACCGTCGACCTCACCGGCCTCGCCCCGGAGGCGGTGCTCGGCGGGCCGGACGATTACCACCGCCAGCCGCACTTCTCCGGCGGCGCCTGGCGCTTCGCGGCGGTGCAGTTAGGCGGCATCGAGGCGGTGTTCGAGGCCTGGCGCGGCCATCTCGCCCGGACCGGACGGGGCGACGATTCCCACCAGCTCGCCCGCCTCGGCGAGGGGGCGATCGCGCTCGAGGGCGCCCGGCTCTTCGTGTCCCGGGCGGCCGCCCTCGTCTCGGAGGAGGCGCTCGCCGTGGAGCGGGTCGTCGCCTTCGTCGATCTCACCCGGCTCGCGGTCGAGCGGGCGGGGCTGGAGGTGCTGGGCCTCGCCCAGCGCTCGGTCGGCCTTCAGGGTTTCCTGCGCGGCCATCCCCTGGAGCGGCTGTCGCGCGACCTCGCGACCTACCTGCGCCAGCCCGCCCCCGACCGGGCGCTGACCGGGGCCGCCGCCACGATCCTCGCCGCCGACGGACCGGTCGCCGCGCTCTGGGAGCCGCGATGATGCGGGCCGACGCCTTCCTCGCCGCCGCCGAGGCGCTGCCCGAGGGCTCCCTGCGCGACCTCGTGCCGGCGGGCGGGATCGTGGTGGTGGCGCCCCATCCCGACGACGAGAGCCTCGGCTGCGGCGGGCTCATCGCCGAGGCCTGCCTCCGGCGGATCCCGGTCCGACTCGTCGTGGTGAGCGACGGGATCGGCTCGCACCCGAATTCGCGGACCCACCCGCCCGAGCGCCTGCGGCGTTTGCGCGAGGCCGAGACCCTGGCGGCGGCCGGATGCCTGGGCTTGGGCCCCGAGCACGTCGCCTTCCTGCGCCTGCCCGACCGGTTCGTGCCGCGTTCGGGCCCCGAGGCCGAGGCGGCGGCCCGGGCGATCGCCGACGCCGCCCGGGCCTGCGGGGCGGGCGCCCTGTTCGTGACCTGGGAGCACGATCCACATTGCGACCACGCGGCGAGCGCGGCGCTCGCCCGCCGCGCGCGGAACCTCCTCGGCGACGTTTCCCTCCATGCCTACCCGGTCTGGGGCTGGACGCTGCCGCCGGAGACCGAGATCGACGGAGAGCCCCGGGGCGTCCGCCTGGTGGTCTCCCGGCATCTGCGCGCCAAGGCGGCGGCCATCGCCGCCCACCGCTCGCAGACCACCGACCTGATCGACGACGATCCCGCCGGCTTCCGCCTGGAGCCGGCGATGCTCGCCCGCTTCGCGCGGGACCACGAGATCTTCCTCGACGTCGCTGAGTGAGGAGGCCGCGATGACCCGCCACACGACCTCGCTGCCGCGCGGCTATTTCGACGAGCGCTACGCCGCCGATCCCGATCCGTGGAACTTCGAGACGAGCGCCTACGAGCGCGACAAGTACGACGCCACCCTCGCGGCCCTGCCAAGCCCACGCTACGCGGCTGGCCTCGAGATCGGCTGCTCGATCGGGGTGCTGACGGCGGCGCTCGCGCCCCGCTGCGACACCCTCACCGCCCTCGACGTGGCCGAGGCCGCCCTGGACCAGGCCCGCGCCCGCTGCCGCGATCTCCCGGCCGTGCGCCTGATGCGGGCCCAGGTGCCGGGCGAGTGGCCGGAGGGCACCTTCGACCTGATCCTGCTCTCGGAGGTGGTCTACTACCTCGATGCCGGCGACGTCGCCCGCCTCGCTGCCCGGGTGCGCGGGAGCCTGCGTCCCGGCGGCGACGTCGTCCTGGTGCACTGGACCGGCGAGACGCATTATCCCCTGACCGGCGACGAGGCCGCCGACCTGTTCATCCGCGAGAGCCGCGGGACCCTCGCGCTCGACCGGCAGGTCCGTGCGCAGGCCTACCGGCTCGACGTGCTGCGCTCGCGCGAGGTGCCGGGCGCGGGTTCTCCGGTCGCGTGACGCGACGAGTGCGCGCGTGACGCCGGGGCGGCTGCGGCTGGTCGTATCCGTGCCGCCATTCTGATCGCCGGCGCTCTTGCTGGGATCTTGCTGGCCGACGAGCGCCCGATCACGATCCATTAGCCATGCACGACAATCCGGCGGAGCTTGTCGTCCCTTGCCTCGTTGCAGTTGAGTGCGCTTCCGGGACCTGCCGAACGGAGCCCGGCGACGCGCGTTGCAGCGCCGAATCTTTCGGTCCGCTGCCGGAAGAGACGAAGCATTCATCGTTTCAATATAGTCCTACCGAGTATCGCATCGCGCCGAGCCGGCGCCCCTCGCGGAGCCCGACACCCCCCATGACAGCCCTCCTGTCGGCCGAGCCGCGCCTCGTTCCGGTCTGCGCCGCGATGCCGGCCCGCGCCGCCGCGCGCCCGGACGGGCCGGACCCCGCCGCGACCCGGCGTCTCGCCCGCGGTCTCGACGCCGTTCGGCACGGCCTCGTGCTGGTCGACCCCGACGGCGTCGTCGCCGCCTGCACCGCGCCGGCCCGCGCGCTGCTGGAACGGCTCGGCCTTCACGGCGCCCCCAGCCTCCGGCGGCTGCTGCGCCTCGCCCGCGCCGGCTCCGGCCTGTCCGCGCGGGAGATCCTCGGACGCCTCGGCGGGGGGGCCGTCCTCGACGTGGCGGCGTGCGGCCACAGCGTCCAGGTCGAGATGCACGACGTCCCGGGCGAGGGCGTCGCCCTGGTGCTGGAGGATGTCAGCCTGCGCCGGGCGGCGGAGAGCCGGGCCCACGACCTCGCCCGCCTCGATCCCCTCACCGGCCTGCCGAACCGCCTGCAGCTGCGCGAGCACCTCGATGCGGCGCTGGCGCGCCTGGAGCGCCAGGCCGAGGGCTGCGCCGTCCTCCTCGTCGATCTCGACCGCTTCAAGCCGGTCAACGACACGCTCGGCCATCCGGTCGGCGACGCGCTGCTGCGCAAGGTCGCCGACCGGCTGCGCGCGATGGTCCGGGCCGGCGACACCGTCGCGCGGATCGGCGGCGACGAGTTCGTGGTGCTGCAGGCCGGCGTGGCCGAGCCCGGCGAGGCCCAGGCGCTGGCGCGCCGCGTCGTCGACCTCGTCGGCCGGACCTACATGATCGAGGGCCAGCTGCTCTCGATCGGGGCGAGCGTCGGCGTCGCCCTGGCGCCGGCCGACGGGCAGGACGCCGATCGGCTCCTGAAGAACGCCGACCTCGCCCTCTACCGCGCCAAGCTCGACGGGCGGGGCACCTTCCGGTTCTTCGAGCCGGCCATGGACGCGCGCATGCAGGCGCGCCGGCGCCTCGAGCTCGACATGCGCCAGGCGCTCGCCCGGCGCGAGTTCCAGCTCCACTACCAGCCGCAGATGAACCTCGCCGACGAGCGGCTGGTCGGCTGCGAGGCGCTGATCCGCTGGCACCATCCGGAGCGCGGGCTGGTCTCGCCCGTCGACTTCATCCCACTCGCCGAGGAGATCGGCCTGATCGTGCCGATCGGCGAGTGGGTGATCCGCCAGGCCTGCCGCGACGCCGCCGCCTGGCCCCAACCCCTGACGGTCGCCGTCAACGTCTCGCCGGCGCAGTTCACGAGCGACCGCCTCGTCGAGACCATCGTGTCGGCGCTCGCCAATACCGGCCTGCCGGCGGCACGGCTCGAGGTCGAGATCACCGAGGGCGTGCTCTTGCAGGACAACGAGAAGACCCTGCACACCCTCCACCGCCTGCGCGCCCTCGGGGTGCGGGTGTCGATGGACGATTTCGGCACCGGCTACTCGTCCCTGAGCTACCTGCGCGCCTTCCCGTTCGACAAGATCAAGATCGACCGCTCCTTCGTCGCCGACATGTGTGCCGAGCAGGATTCGGGCGCGAAGGCCGACGGCGAGGCGATCATCCGGGCGATCGCCGGCCTCGGCCGAAGCCTCGGCATGACCACGGTGGCGGAGGGCGTCGAGACGCCCGAGCAGCTGCGGCGCATCCGGGCCGAGGGCTGCACCGACGTCCAGGGCTACCTGATCAGCCGGCCGCTCACGGCCGACGCCCTCCTGAGCCTCCTCGCCGCCGCTATTCCCGGAAGCCCGCCATGCCGGAGCCCGTCATGAGTGACCTCTACCGCCTGGTCTATGCCAGCAGGAACCTGATCCAGGGCCCGGACCACGAGGTCACGGCCGCCCTGCGCCAGATCCTCGACGCCTCGCAGCGCAATAACCGCGCGGCCGGCGTCACGGGCGCCCTGATGTTCAACGGCGGCGCCTTCGCGCAGGTGCTGGAGGGGCCGCGGGCCGGCGTGGAGGAGACCTTCGAGCGCATCCAGCGCGACGAGCGCCACGGCGACGTCACGGTGCTGCAATGCGGCCCGGCCGAGACCCGCGGCTTCCCCGACTGGTCGATGGCCTTCGTCGGCCAGTCCGCCCGCGGCCAAGCCCTGTGGTGCGGGCTCGCGGCCGAGAGCGGCTTCGATCTCACGCGCCTGGACGGCGACGGGGTGTTCGCGATGCTGCACGGCCTCGTGCTGGAGGAGGAGGGCGTCCCGATCACGGTCGCGGCCGCGCCGGCTCCCGCCGGCCCGCGCGCGGTCGCCCCGGAGACGCCGGCCGCGGCGCCGGTCCCGCCGGCGGCGCCCGTCCGGCCGGCCGAGGTGTCCCTGCCGGAGGCGGGGTCCGCGGCACTCGCGGTGCTCCGGACCGCGCTCGCCCGCGAGCGCGACCGGGCGCACGCCCTCTCGGCCGAGGTCGACGACCTCGCGGTCGCCCTGGCCTCGGGCCGCGACGAACTCGCGGCCCTGCGCGCCGAGCGCGACCACTGGGCCGAGCGCGCCCGGGTGCTCGCCGGGATGCTGTGCCGGGAGGTGGAGGAGGTGCGCCAAGGGGAGGCAATCGTGGCGCCGCGGCGGGCGGAGCGGGCGGTGGCCTGAGAAGACTTCGGATCTCTCCACCGGGTTCATTCCCTCCATCGTCATTCCGGGGCCGCGCAGCGGAGCCCGGAATCCAGACACTCAGGTGGTTCAGAACGACGCGGAGCGCTCTCCGACATATCCTGAGCGACCTGCGGTTCTGGATTCCGGGCTCCGCTGTGCGGCCCCGGAATGACCCGAAGGGTTTCAAGTCTGCTGAGCAGGTCCGAAAAGCTCCGACCTGTCGGTATCCCTCACCCCGCCCCCGACCTCAGGATGAGGCTGCGGGTGGGACGGAAAACCCTCTCGCAGTCCTGTTCCCGCGAGCTGGATCAGCCCTCAGTTCGAGCGCCGCGACAGCGACACCGCGTAGGCCGGGGAGCGAATCGCGAACATCGGGTCGTCGGCCGGGCCGGCGATGCCCTCGGGCAGGTCGACGACCGGATCGAAGGTGGCGGCGTCGCAGGTCGCGTCGGGCGCGATCTCGGTGATCGCCAGGGTGCCGAGCGTCTTCGTCTTGCGCTGGTCCTCAGGCCAGGTTGCGGTCACGTCGGCGGTCGGGTCGCCGGGCTCGGCCAGGATCGCCACGAGGTCGAACGTCGCCGGGCCCCGGGCCAGCCGCTCCTTCAATTCGTCGGCGTAGAACGCGTCGGGCTTGGCCTTCAGCTCCTCGTCCGAGAGCGTCGTCTTGTCGGCGGCGACGAACTTGAGCTTGGCGGTTGTCGTGTCGCCCTTGGCGTTCGTCAGCGTGTAGGCGTGGACCGCCCAGTAATCCGTGCCCGCGAAGCTCGCCGGCACCGGCCGGGCGTTGAGCCACGCCGCCTGGCGGCCGGTCTCCGGGTTCTGGGCCGCGAAGGCCTTGATCTTCTCGGCATCCGGCTTGCCGTCCGGCCCCGCCACCCGGACCTTCAGGAAGTCGAGGAGCTGGCCTGGGGTCCTGGTCGAGAAGACCGGGGCGGAGATGATCACGAAGGTCAGGTCGCCAGCGGGATCCGCCATCCGCATCGCGAAGCCGCGGGTGGTCGCCTTGGTCTTGTCCGAGATCTTCGGGTTGCCGCCGCCCATCGAGAAGCGGGCGGTGACCGGCACGGCCTTGGCCGGGTCGGTCTTGGCGAATTGCGGCGCCTTCGACAGGCTCGCCGCGTCGGAGGCCGGCGTGAAGGTGCCCCTGAGGCAGACGCCCTTGGCGCCGCTGGCGCGCACGCCCTTGTGGTCGCCGCTGACGGCGAATTGCAGGGCGACGATGGCGGCGGGATCGGCTTCCTCCGCGGCTGCCGGCGCGACGAGAGAGGCGAGCGCGGCGGCGCCCGCCATGAGGGATAGGGACCGGATCATCGGGGCGTTTCCTCGGAATTATCGAGGGGTATGTTGGATTGCGCGCAACTTTATAGCAAGTTCGATTTCTGGTTCGTGGTCGATCGTTTCCGTATCGTGACGGAAGGTCAGGCCGCGCGCCGAAGCGCCGCGACCGCCGTCGCGAGGCGCCGCATCCCCTCGTCCAGCCGCTCCGGCGGGTTGAGGGTGAAGTTGATCCGCATCCCCCGCCGGTCCGCCCCGCCCGCATCGAACACGCTGCTCGGCGCGTAGCAGATCCCCGCCGCGAGGGCGTGCGGCAGCAGCGCGTCGGTGTCGAGGCCAGGATCCCGCGCGGTCGCCCAGACGAACATGCCGCCGACCGGGACCTCCCAGGTGAACCACTCCGCGAGATGCGTCGCGAGCGCGGCGCAGAGCGCGTCCCGGCGCGCGCGGTAGAGCGCGACGACGGCCGGCCGGATCGCCTCGATGAGGCCCGTCTCGATCGCCGCCAGCGCGATGCGCTGGGTCACGCCGCTGGTGCACAGGTCCGAGCCCTGCTTGGCGAGCGTCAGCGCCTCGATCATCGCCGGCGCCGCGACGATCCAGCCGATGCGCAGGCCCGGCGCGATCTCCTTCGACAGCGTGCCCATCGAAACGACCGGGCCGGCATAGGGCTCGCCCGGCGCTCCTTCAGCCGACAGTTCGATCAGGCGTGGCAGCGGCGCGCCATCATACTGCAACGTGCCGTAGGGATCGTCCTCGACGAGCCAGGTGCCGGTGTCGTGCGCCGCCGCGACGAGGGCCCGGCGCGTCTCCAGGCCGACGAGGCGCCCGGTGGGGTTCGAGAAGTTCGGCACCGCGTAGGCGAATTGCGCGCCCGCCAAGCCTTCGTGGGCGTCGAAGCCGGGGGCGTCGAGCACGAGGTTGCGGAAGGACGGCGACCGGGGGCGCCAGGCGTCGAGGGCGCCGAGATAGGTCGGGTGCTGGCCGGCGATCAGCCCGCCCTCGTCCAGCAGCACCTTGCCGACGAGGTCGAGGGCCTGCATCCCGGAGGTGGTCACCAGCACGTTGTCGCGGGTCAGCGGCAGGGCGGGCGAACCGAGGCGCCGGGCGAGAGCGTCCCGCAACGGCGGCAGCCCCTCGACCGGACCGTAGCCCAACACCTCGTCCGGATGCTCGGCGACGGCGCGGCGGGCGATCTCGGCCATGCGCTCCGTCGGGTAGATGTCCGGGTCGGGCAGGCCGCCGGCGACGTTGATCAGGTCGGGGATCGCGCCGGCGGCGAGGAAGGTGCGGGTGATCTGGTTCGTGGTGCCCATCCACCGGGCGAAGGCCGGCCGCGGGGTGGGGCGGGGGGAGGAGGGCACCAT
>NZ_JBEXZS010000076.1:0-2141 GCF_040593685.1 Methylobacterium sp. EM32
GGAGGAGGCGCCCCTTGAGGCCGAGCCGGCGCGCGCCGCGCACGATGTCGACGCCGCTCATCGGCGCCTGGCCGAGGCCGAGGTCGTGGCGGACCTGGGCCGGCTCGCAGGGGATCTGGTGGAACGAGGCGACGAGTGCCAGCGCGCCGAGGCCCGAATCGGGCCGTGCCGCCGGCAGTTCCGCGGGACCGCGACCGGATTGGTCGGGGCCGGCCGGGTCGAGATCGGCCTGTGAGGCCGCGTCTTGCAACATGGACCTTGACACTCCTGCCTTGAACGAGATCGGACCACTCCCTCAAGGCATAACATGCGCGAGATCGTGCCCGGTGCGGCTCAGAAGTAATATATCGACAATCCACAGAATATAATAACGACAAATCAAATTTTATATTCTTTGATGCAAATAAAAACCAGGATCATCGAGGAAGCGATGAGCGATATCGAAGCGATCACACGTCGATCCGAAAATGCGATTGCACCCGGTCGCGCTCGGCGAAAGGGTGCAACAGCAACGGACTTGCCGGTCCGACCGCATCGTCGGCCGCCGCGGATTCCCGGGATCCGGATCCATGGCGGCACGTCCGGTCGCCGGCCGGTCACGACCGCGGCGCGTGCCGACCGGCCCGGAAGCTCCGGGCCGGTCGCACTCGTCGGTGACTATCCGACGTTGCCGCCGCCGAAGGTGGTGTCGCCGAAGGTCGCGCGGCCTTCGAGGGCGCCGTATTGCAGGTAGTGCTGCATCGGGTCGATCTTGGCCTGGGCGACGTCGCCGTAGGCCGCGAGGTACTCCGTCGTGTCGAAGCCCTTCGACGGGTCGCGGCCTTCCTTCCAGCCGTACTGGTCGTAGTGCATCAGCGGATCGATCCCGGCCGCCTTCACGTCCTGGTAGGCGTCGAGATAGCCCTTCGTGTCGAACACCGCGTTCGGGTTGCGGCCCTCCTTCCAGCCGTAGGTCTCGTAGTGATCGTACGCGTAGGTGAACGCATCCATGCCGGATTTCGTCGCCGCCTCAGCCACGTCGGCATAGGACAGGAGGTAGTATTCGGCATCGAAGCCCGGATGCACGGCGAGGTCGGCGGTCTTGCCGATCGCGTCGTAGATCTGCCGTCCCTCGCCCTGACCGAATTCGATGTAGTGCCTGAGCGGGTCGAGCCCCTGCGCCTTCACGTCCGGATTGCGGGCGAGGTAGAGTTCGGTGTCGAAACTCGCCGACGGATCGCGGCCCTCCTTCCAGCCGGTCTGGTCGTAGTGCTCGAGGGGATTGACGCCGGCCGCTTGCACGTCCGGGTTGGCAGCGAGGTAGCCGGTCGTCGAGAACAGCGCGTTCGGGTCGCGGCCCTCCTTCCAGCCGTAGGTCGCGTAGTGCTCGTCGGCGTCCTGACCGGCGAAGAACACGTCCTTGTAGTTGGCGAGGTAGTACAGGTCGTCGACGAGCGGCTGACCGTCGCCGGTGACCACGGTGGCATCGCTGAAGAGGTAGCGCTCGAAGCCGGTGACCCGGTCCTCCCCTTCGGGCCCGACGATCAGCGTGTAGGCGCCGTCGCGGGTGACGGAGGTGTCGGCGAGCTTCGAGTTGAACACCAGGGTGTCGTTGCCGGTCGGGCCCGTCAGGGTCCGGCCGCCGAACAGGTAGTCGTTGCCGGGCGAGTTGACGATGATGTCGTCGCCCTGGCCGCCGTAGACGGTGTCGTTGCCCTCCCCGCCGTCGAGGTAGTCGTTGCCGTCCTGACCGAACAGCACGTCGTCGCCCGCCTCGCCGAGCACGACGTCGTTGCCGGTCCCGCCGTCGATGGTGTCGTTGCCGGTGCCGCCGAGGAGCGTGTCGTCGCCGGCATCGCCGAAGATCCGATCGTCGCCGCCGGCACCGTTCACGGTGTCGTTGCCGCCGAGCGCCACGAGGACGTGGCCCTGGTCGTTGTCGGTGTAGACATCATTCCCTTCGGTGAAGGCGAACGGAACCGACGACACCACGATCTCGAGCGGCGCAGAGGGCGGGCCGGCATTGCCGGCCGCGTCGGTGAGCTGCACCGACAAGGCGTAGGTGCCGTCCGCGAGCGGGTTGGCCGGGCTGACCGAGAAGGTGCCGTCGGCCCCCACCACGGCCGTCCCGATCGGCGTGGTGCCGTCGAGCAGCGTCACCG
>NZ_JBEXZS010000077.1:0-67327 GCF_040593685.1 Methylobacterium sp. EM32
GGGGGGGTTACCCTTTCCCCCCCGCCCCCCCCCGCCCGCGGGGGAGAGGGGCCGGGGGTGAGGGTGGCTCGGCTTCAGGATGATCCACTGAGCGTCGAGCTGGGCAGCTGTACGCTGAGCGATCTATCCGGAAGCCGAGCCACCCTCACCCCTACCCCTCTCCCACACGGGAGAGGGGATCCCGCGCTCTTCCGATCACGTTGATGATCCGGACAGCCGTCTCATGACACGAGCCCCGCGGCAGCCCCTGTGTCAATCAAGCTGCCTACCACGTCATCCGCACGCCGCCATAGACCGAGAGCGGCTGCACCAGGGTTGTGGTGCGCGGATCGTTCAGCACGTAGCGGCCGGCGAAGTTGTCGTCGCGCTCCAGGAAGGTGCCGAAATTGGCGTAGCGGTTGTTGAACAGGTTGGTCACCAGGCCGAAGATCTGCACGGTCGGCGTCAGCTGGAAGCTGGTGTTGAGGTTGGCGGTGAAGTAGGCCGGCAGCTTGCGGTTGAGGTTCGACTCATCGCCACGGAAATAGGACGACGAGAAGGCCTGCATGTTCATGCCGAAGCGCCATTGCGGGGTGATGGCGTAGTCGAACCCGGCCTTGATCTGGTGGTCGGGGACCAGCGGCACCTTGTTGCCCGGGCGCACGCTGATCAGCCCGTCATCGGCGAGCGGGTTGTTGGGCGAGGACAGGTCGCCGCGGAACTGGAAGGTGGCGTCGATCAGCGCGTAATTGGCGTAGAGGCTGAGGCGCCCGGTCGTGTACTCGGCCGCGACCTCGATACCCTGGCGCTGCGTCGCCGGCACGTTGATGAAGTAGCCGCGCGCGGCGTTGCCCGGCACCGCGACCTGGAGGATGTCGTTGGTGAGGGCGGTGCGGAAGGCGCCGAGCTTGTAGGTGAGGAGGCCGCCCTCGTAGAAGTTCGGCACCGAACCGCGGATGCCGACCTCGTAGGTGCGGGCCTCCACTTGGCGGAGCGGCGGATCGGCGACGAGGGAGTTCGGCAGCAGGCAGGGCCGGTCCGGGTTGGCGCAGGCGAGTTCGAGCGGCGTCGGCGCCCGGTTCGACTCGGAATAACCGCCATAGACGCTCAGCCAGTCATAGACCCGGTAGGTCAGCCCGGCGACCGGGTTGATCCGGCTGAAGTAATGCGTGCCGGTGACGTCCGGCGAGAAGCCGGTGAGGTCCTGGGTCGCGATGCGGGCGAAGTTCAGCCGCGCGCCGGCGGTGAGCGAGAGCCGGTCGGTGACGTCGAACGTGTCGAGGGCGTAGAGGCCCATATAGAGGTTCGAACCGGTGACCTGGCTCGGCGCGATGCCGAGCGCCGCCGCCGTGCGGATCGGCCCGGTGCCGAGGCCCGGAATGGTGCCGTAGGTCGGGTTGAGCGGGTCCGTCGTGACGCTGAGATCCGGGTTGATCACCCCGAGCGTGCTCGACGACTTGAAGCCGTAATTCGCGACATCAATGCTGCCGCCGACGATGAAGGTGTTCGGCCGGTCGAAGATCCGGTCGCGGTTGGTGGCCTGGAGCGTGCCGCCGTAGCCGGTCGCCTCCGTCCGGACGGTGTCGACCGTGCCGTAGGGCACGCCGGCCCGGAACGGGATCTGCTGGTTGCGGGGTCCCAGGATCAGGAACTGGTTGCGGAACTGCGCCTGGGTCTGGCCGGGCGCGGCCGAGAACCCGTCATCCTCGAAGCACAGGAACCCGCGGAAGTTCGAGCGGGTTGAGCAATTCTCGAAGTTGCCGTCGTTGCCGTCGATCACGTACTGGCTGAGGCGGCGGACATAGGCGTTGCCCGAGAGGTCCCAGGTCGGGGAGATGTTGACCTTGCCGGTGACCTGGATCTGGCCGACCGCGGTGTCGATCGATTGCGGATAGGTGAAGATCGCCCGCTGGTTGTCGCGGGTGAAGTCGACCGGCGAGGCGGCGGCGGCGCCGAAATAGGTCTTGGCGCCGGACGCGATGATGTGGAACTCGGAATCGAGGGTGCGGTGGCCGAGATCGGCGTAGACCCGGCCGATCTCCGAGGGCGACTGGTAGCGCCAGCCGGCATCGCGCAGGCCCTCGCCGGCGAAGTAGAAGCTCCAGGGGCCGACCACCTCTCCGTATTGCAGGGTGCCCAGGATGCGGCCGTCCGAGCCGCCCATCACCGAGACTTCCTTGCCCTGCCAGGTGAAGCCGTTCTTCATCTCGATGTTGACCGCGCCGCCGAGCGCGTTGAGGCCGAAGATCGGGTTGCCAGTGACGATATCGATGCGGTTGATCGCGACCTGGGGGATCAGGTCCCAGTTCACCACGTCGCCGAAGGCCTCGTTGATGCGGGTGCCGTTCTGGTAGACGGCGAGGCCCTGCGGCGCGCCGAGCAGCGGCGAGGCGTCGAAGCCGCGATAGGTCAGGGTCTGGCGGAAGCTGTTGCCCTGGCCGTCGGAGAGGTTCACGCCCGGGGTGGTACGGGCTAGCGTGAAGGTCGGGTCGAGGGTAGCGCGGTCCTGCTCGAATTGCCGCGCCGTCACGGTCTCGACGGTGAACGGCACCTTGGCGAGCGGCAGGGCGCCGCCGCTCTCGATCCGCCCGCTGGTCCCGAGGCCGCTGCGCGTGCCGGCCGCGCCGCCGACCGGCGTCACCGGCACCACGTCGATCGTCTCGAGGGCGATGGTGCCCTGCGCCGCCGCCGGCGCGATCAGCGCGGCCGAGACGAGAGCGGTCGTGACCAGAAATCCCCAGCGCGACGCCGTCATGCCCGACACACTCCCCACTCGACTCTTCTTGGCGCTGCGTGGCGCCGCCCTCGGGAGCAGAGATAGCGAGCTTCACCGTTCTGCCGCAATCCCGCCGGACGGGGCATTGCACGTTCCGGTAGTTATGGGGCAGAGTTGGCGCTGAAACCCCGCGCGCCGTGACCTCGCAGCAACAATCCGTGATGTCGAGGAGACTTTTTTCGGGAAGATCCGGCAATCGAATTTGCTTGATATTCCCGAAAAATCAATCGTCCTGAGGGCGGCTTCTGATTTTCAAGGCTGGCCGAGGACCGCGACCGCCTCCGCACCGGTGAGCGGCCCGCTGTCCCACTGCGCCGGCCGGTCGATCGCTGAGCGCAGCATCGCCTTGTAGACGTGGCGCGGCACCTCCTCGGCGCCGAACTGGGCGAGGTGGCTGGTGACGAACTGGGCGTCGAGCAGGGTGTAGCCGCCGCGCTTGAGCCGGGCGGCGAGGTGCACCAGCGCCACCTTCGAGGCGTCCCGGGCGAGGTGGAACATGCTCTCGCCGAAGAAGGCCGCGCCGAGGGAGACGCCGTAGAGCCCGCCGACCAGCGTGCGGGGCTCGCCGGCATAGACCTCGACGGTGTGGCAATGGCCGAGATCGAACAATTCGCCGTAGAGGGCGCGGATGCGGGCGTTGATCCAGGTCCGGTCGCTGTCCCGCCGCGGCGCGGCGCAGCCCTCGATCACCGCGTCGAAGTCGCGGTCGGTCACCACCTCGAAGCCGCCGTTGCGCACCGTGCGGGCAAGGCGCTGACCGAGATGGAAGCGCTCGAGGGGCAGGATGCCCCGCTCCTTCGGCTCGACCCAGTACAGGGTCGGGTCGTCCGCATCCTCCGCCATCGGGAAGATGCCGGCCGCGTAGGCCTTGAGCAGGATCTCGGCGGTGATCTCGACGTTCAGGCTGCCGTGCATCGGCGGGGGTTCCGGGCGCAGGGAGCGCGGGGAAGCCATTCTCCCCCATGGCCGAGCCCTGGCAAAGATAGGGCGCGCGGAGCCGGCAGACGAAAAATGGCCCGCGGCCGGGGGCCGCGGGCCATGCGGGGCGCGGGCCGCCCCGGCTCCACCGCGATCAGCGCAGGAGCGGGCCGCCCGTGGTGTTGCCGAGGTTCGGGTTCATGCGGCTCGGCATGTCGGCATTGCCGCCGGTGGCCGAGTCGACGTCGGTCGGCAGGGTGTTCTTGCCGACGCCGCCGACGCGGGACGGACGATAGGGGTTCGCCACGGTGCCGGTGGTGAGCGGGTCGATCACCGGGGCGACCGGGTTCGGCAGCACCGGGCCCTGGTAGACGGGCGCCTGAGCCAGGGCGGGGGTGGCCAGGAGGGCGGCCACGGCGGCGAGCTTGATCACGCGCATCGTCAGTGTCTCCAAGATGTGAGGTGTGTCGTCACGGTCCAGGCCGGACCTGTTCCCTGCCTGACGCAGGGTTGGCTCGGATCGTGGTGTCCGTTGCTGGCGGAAAAACTGACGAAACGTCACCGTGTTCCGCGGTCCCCGCAAAAATCTCGCGCACCACCGATTGCTGCGATGCCGCATCCGGATCGGCGCAACCGGACACGAAAAAGGGGCGCCTCACGGCGCCCCTTCCCCATGACAGAACTGCGTTCGCGCGGCGCTCAGCCGATCTCGAGACCGCCGGTCTTGAGGAACTCCTCGAGCCAGTGGATGTCGTAGGCGCCGTTCTGGATGTCGGCGTTGCGCACCAGGGTGCGGAACAGCGGCAGGGTCGTGTCGACGCCTGCGACCACGAACTCGTCGAGGGCCCGGCGCAGCCGCATCAGGCACTCGTTGCGGGTGCGGCCGTGGACGATGAGCTTGCCCATCAGCGAATCGTAGTGCGGCGGGATGCGGTAGCCCTGGAAGGCCGCCGAATCGACTCGCACGCCCAGACCCCCCGGCGGGTGGAAATAGGTGATGGTGCCGGGCGAGGGCCGGAAGGTCGCCGGGTGCTCGGCGTTGATGCGGCACTCGATGGCGTGGCCCTCGACCCGCACGTCCTCCTGGCGCACCGACAAAGGCGCACCCGCCGCCACCCGGATCTGCTCGTTGACGAGGTCGATCCCGGTGATCATCTCCGTGACGGGGTGCTCCACTTGAATACGAGTGTTCATCTCGATGAAGTAGAACTGCCCGTCCTCGTAGAGGAACTCGATCGTGCCGGCGCCGGTATAGCCGAGCTCCTGCATCGCCCGGGCGACCGTGCCGCCGATCTGCTCGCGCATCTCGGCGTTGAGCGCCGGGGAGGGACCCTCCTCCCAGACCTTCTGGTGCCGGCGCTGGAGCGAGCAGTCGCGCTCGGCGAGGTGGATGGCGTTGCCGCGGCCGTCGCCGAGCACCTGCACCTCGATGTGGCGGGGCTTCTCGAGGTACTTCTCGATGTAGACCGCGTCGTCGCCGAAGGCGGCCTTGGCCTCGGTGCGGGCGGTCATCAGCGCCGATTCGAGGTCGGCCTCGCTGCGGGCGACCTTCATGCCGCGGCCGCCGCCGCCCGAGGCCGCCTTGATCAGCACCGGGTAGCCGATATCCGCCGCGACCCGCTTGGCCTCGTCGGTGTCGGTCACCCCGCCCTCGGAGCCGGGCACGCACGGGATGCCGAGGCGCTTGGCGGTGCGCTTGGCCTCGATCTTGTCGCCCATCACCCGGATGTGCTCGGCCTTCGGGCCGATGAAGCCGATGCCGTGATGGCCGAGCACCTCGGCGAAGCGGGCATTCTCGGACAGGAAGCCGTAGCCCGGATGCACCGCGTCGGCGCCGGTGATCTCGCAGGCGGCGATGATCGACGGGATGTTGAGGTAACTGTCGCGGGCCGGCGGCGGGCCGATGCAGACGCTCTCGTCGGCGAGCCGCACGTGCATGGCATCGGCGTCGGCGGTGGAATGCACCGCCACCGTCGCGATGCCGAGCTCCTTGGCGGCCCGCAGGATCCGGAGCGCGATCTCGCCCCGGTTCGCGATCAGGATCTTGTCGAACATGGGCGCCTAAAGCAGGTTTCGCAAAAGTGGCCGCCGGTTTTGCGATAAAAACCTGCGGCAAGGAACGAAGCGGATAAAGCGTTGGCGTGCCAATGCTTTATCCGCTGAGCGGTTACTCGATCAGCAGGAGGGGCTCGCCGAACTCGACCGGCTGACCGTCCTCGATGAAGATCGCCGTCACGGTGCCGGCGCGCGGCGCCACGATGTCGTTGAAGGTCTTCATCGCCTCGACGAGCAGCACCCGGGCGCCGCTCTCGACCCGCGAGCCGACCTCGACGAAGTTCTTCGCGTCCGGCGAGGGCTTGCGGTAGGCGGTGCCGACCATCGGCGAGAGCACCGCGCCCGGATGGGCGGCGAGCGCCTTCGGGTCGGCCTCGGCGGTGGGGACGGGCGGGCCGCCGACCGGGACCGCGGCGGCGGGCAGGGGCGGGGCGAGCGCGGCCGCCACCGGGACCTGCACCTGCTGCACCACGCGCTCGCGGGCGACGCGGATGCGCAGGTCGCCCTTCTCGACCTCGATCTCGCTGAGATCGGTCTCGGCGATCAGGGTCGCGAGCTCGCGCACGAGCTCCGGGTCGAAGGGATCATGCTTGTTGTTGGAGGGCACGGCGGGTCTTCGGCAATCGTGATGGGGGCGGGGGTTGGCCCGCCGGGACCCGGTCCCGGACGACGCGGGGGCGTCGTTTTGTCCGGCGGGCGATCGGCGGGCCTCATAGACCATGCGGCCGGCGCGCGATAGGGGCGCCGGCCCGCATGAGCGGGGCGTCTAAGCAGAGTTGCACGGGGCAACTCTGCTTAGCTCCTTGTTTTTGCATCATTTTCGCCGCCGAACCGGTGACCACTTCGGCGAATGATGCTTAGGCTCAGCAGGTGGCGTGGCCGCACTGGCGCACGCCCGCCACCGTCTTGCGGATCGGCTCGACGCCGACGGCGCCCGGGATGATCTCGTCGCCGATGATGAAGGCCGGGGTCCCCGACAGGCCGAGCTTGTCGCCGAGGCCCACATTCTCCTGCAGGGCGGCCTGGATGTCGGCAGCCTGCATGTCCTTCTGGAGCTTCGCGATGTCGAGGCCCATCTCCTTGGCCACCGCGATCGCCCGCTCGCCGTTCACCCGGCCGCGGCTCTCGAGCAGGCGGGTGTGGTAGTCGAACAGCTTGTCGCCCTTGAGCTGCTGCTTGGCCGCGAGCGCCACCTTGCTGGCTTCCAGCGAATCGGGGCCGAGCACGGGGAAGTCGCGCAGGACCACCTTCAGCTTGGGGTCGCCCTTGATCAGGGTCTGCAGGTCGGTGAGCGCGCGCTTGCAGTAGCCGCAATTGTAATCGAAGAACTCGACCACGGTGACGTCGCCGTTCGGGTTGCCGGCGACGAAGCCGTGCGGCGAGTTGTGCAGGATGTCGCGGGTTTCCTTGAGGGCGCTGGCCTGGGCGACCTTCTGGGCGTCCTGCTGGCGCTTCTCCAGCTCGGCCATCGCCTCCTGCAGCACCTCCGGGTTCTTCAGGAGGTACTCGCGCACCACGGTCTCGATCGCCTGGCGCTGGACGTCGGTCATCGGGCCCGAGGTTGCGAGACCTTGCGCCGCCGTGCCGGGGGCCGCCGGCGTGGTCGTCGGCGCCTGAGCGCGGGTCGGGGCGGCGGTGGCGACGAGGCCCGCGAGCGCGAGGGCGGGCAGGAGGCGGGGCAGGGGCAGCATCGTCGTCCTCATCGGGGTCGCTCACGGTCGGTGGCGCACAATCGTGGCGCGCTCCTTGAGCCGCCGGTTAGGCGGTTTCGCGGCAGGCTTGTCAAATCACGCTTCTCGCCGGCCGCGGGGCGCAATCTCCGGCAAATCCCGCTATGTGCGGGGGCGCACCCGCGCATCCGGATTCAAGAGTTCGTCATGTCCGATCCCGCCTACCCGGTCTCCCGCCGCGCCGCCCGCGTCGCGCCCTTCCTGGCGATGGACGTGCTCGCCGCCGCGGCGCGGCGGGAGCGGCAGGGCGACAGCGTGGTGCACATGGAGGTCGGCCAGCCCTCGGCGCCGGCCCCCCGCCCGGCCATTGCGGCGGCGCAAGCCGCGCTGGCCTCGGGCCGCATTCCCTATACCGAGGCCCTCGGCATCGCCCCCTTGCGCGAGCGCATCGCCCGCCACTACGCCGAGGCCTACGGGGTTTCGGTGGCGCCGGAGCGGGTCGTCGTCACCACCGGCTCCTCGGCGGGCTTCGTCCTCGCTTTCTTGAGCCTGTTCGATGCCGGCGGGCGCGTCGCGATCTCGGCTCCCGGCTATCCGGCCTACCGCTCGGTGCTCCAGGCCGTCGATCTCGAGCCCGTCGGGCTGACCTTGCGGGCCGAGGACGGCTTCGTGCCGACGGCTGCCGCCCTGCGCGCCGCCCACGCGGCCGCGCCGCTCTCCGGGCTGCTGGTGATGAGCCCGGCCAATCCCTCGGGCACGATGATCGACCGAGCGGGTCTCGCTGCCCTGGCGCAGGCTTGCCGCGCCATGAACCTGCGCTTCATCTCGGACGAGATCTATCACGGCCTGACCTACGGCGTGCCGGCGGCCACCGCGCTCGCGGTCGATCCGGACGCGGTCGTGATCAACTCGTTCTCGAAATACTACTGCATGACCGGCTGGCGCATCGGCTGGATGGTGGTGCCGGAGGGTCTGGTGCGGCCGATCGAGCGCCTGGCGCAGAACCTCTACATCTCGGCGCCCTACCTGTCGCAGGTGGCGGCGCTCGCCGCCTTCGACGCCACCGAGGAGCTGGAGGTGGTGAAGGCCGACTACGCCCGGGCCCGCGCGCTCCTCCTCAACGAGCTGCCGGCCCTCGGCCTCGGCGACGTGCACCCGGCCGACGGCGCCTTCTACCTCTACGCCGACGTCGCCCGGCTCACCAACGACTCGATCGGCTTCTGCCGCCGCATGCTCGACGAGGCCGGCGTCGCGGCGACCCCGGGCCTCGATTTCGACCCGGACGCCGGCGCCCACCACCTGCGCCTGTCCTTCGCCGGCGGCGAGGCGGAGGCGCACGAGGCGGTGCGGCGGCTCAAGGGATGGCTGCGCTGATCGGAGGAGACGGATGAGCGACTTGCACCCTGTGAGTGACTTGCACCCTGCCGCCGCGGGCGGCTTTTCCGCCGGGGCCGAGACCTACGCGCGCGGCCGGCCCGACTACCCGGCGGCGCTCGCCGCCTGGCTGCGCGATGGCTTGCGCCTCGGGCCCGGCCGGAGCGTCGCCGATCTCGGCGCCGGCACCGGCAAGTTCACCCGCCTGCTCGCCGCCACCGGCGCCGCCGTCACGGCGATCGAGCCCGTCGACGCCATGCGGGCGCGGCTCGCCGCCTCGCTCCCCGGCGTGACGGCCCTGGCAGGTTCCGCCGAGGCGATGCCGCTGGCGGCGGGAAGCCTCGACGCGCTCGTCTGCGCCCAGGCCTTCCACTGGTTCTCGACGCCGGCGGCGCTCGCCGAGATCCGCCGGGTGCTGAAGGTGGGCGGGCGCTTCGGCCTCATCTGGAACGTCCGCGACGAGGCGACGCCCTGGGTGGCGGAGCTCACGGCAATCATGAACGCCCACGAGGGCGACGCGCCCCGCTTCCACACCGGGGCATGGCGGAAGGTGTTTCCGGCCGAAGGGTTCGGGCCGCTGCACAAGGAGGCCTTCGCGCACGGCCATGAAGGCACCCCGGAGCAGGTGATCCTCGACCGCACCCTGTCGGTGAGCTTCATCGCGGCGCTGCCGGAGGCGGAGCGGGCGGGAGTGGTGCAGGCCGTGCGCGACCTGATCGCCCGCACGCCGGAACTCGCCGGGCGGGATACGGTGACGTTTCCGTACCGGACGCAGGTGTATTGGTGCGAGCGGGTGAGCTGAGGCTTGCAGAGACGGAATCGACACCCTCTATGTCATCCCGGGGCCCGGCGCAGCCGGGAACCCGGGATCCATAACCGCTGACGGTTCGGGATTGATCGGGACGCGCCCCGCTTCGTTCGGCATCGCCGACTGTTATGGATCCCGGGTTCCGCTGCGCGGCCCCGGGATGACGTGGAGCCAATAGGACAGGACCACGTCGACAGCAGTCGAGGCCGCCGCCGAACCCTACTTTCCCGCCGGCGCCCCCGCCCCGAAGTGGTCCGCCAGCTGCGCCCCCGTATAGGTCTCCGAGAAGCTGTCTCCCCGCTCGGGCAGCATGGTGGCGTTCCAGGCATTCCACGCCGACTGGAGCCGCGAAAACTCCTCCGGGCGCCGGGCCTTGAGGTTTCCCCGCTCCAGCGGGTCGGCGACGACGTCGAACAGGAAGGTCTGGTCGCGGATCTTGAGGTATTTGAGGTCGCCGTCGCGCATCGCGGCTTGCGCGTTGGCGCGGTAGCGCCAGTGGAAGGTGCGCGGGCGCTCCGGCGCCGCTCCGCCCAGGATCGGCAGGAGGTCGATGCCGTCCGACGGGTAGGCGGGGTCCGGCGCCGCGCCGGCGGCGGAGAGCAGCGTCGGCAGCCAGTCCATGGTGATCATCGGCTGGGCCGAGACCGCTCCCGCCTTGAGCCGCCGCGGCCACGACACGATCGCCGGGATGCGCAGGCCCCCTTCCAAAAGTTCGGTCTTGCGGCCGGTGAAGGGCCAGGTGTCGGAGAACCGCTCGCCGCCATTGTCGCTGGTGAACACCACGATCGTGTCCTCGGCGACGCCGTTCGCCTCCAGCGCGTCGAGGACGCGGCCGATCTGGGTGTCCATCTCGGCGACGATGCGCCGGTAGGTCGCTTGAGTGCCGCCGTCGAAGTGGCGCAGGTTGCTGCCGGCGATCCGGCGCGATTCGGCCTCGTCGTCGGGCGTCTCCCACGGCCAGTGCGGCGCGTTGAAGTGCAGGCTGAGGAAGAACGGGCGCCCGGCCTTCGCCGATGCCGCGATCGTCTCGACCGCGCGATGGCCGAGGAGGTGGGTGGCGTAGCCGACCTCCTCGATCCGCACGTCGCCGTCCCACAGGTCCGGCTTGTCGTCGGTGCCGCGGTGGCTGAAATAATCGATGGTGCCGCCGCGAAAGCCCCAGAACTGATCGTAGCCGCGCTGCAGCGGCCCGTAATCCTGCACGCTGCCGAGATGCCACTTGCCGACGAGCGCCGTGCGGTAGCCGGCCTGGCGCAGCAGCCCCGGCAGGGTCGGGTGGTCCGCCGGCAGGCCGCCGGCGAAGCGGGTCGTCACCGGCTCCTCCAGCCCGACTGGCAGCCGGTACTGGTAGCGCCCGGTGATCAGCGCCGTGCGGGTGGCCGAGCACACCGCCGAGTTGGCATATCCTTGCGTGAAGCGCACGCCCCGCGCGGCGATCCGGTCGATATGCGGGGTGGCGAGGTCGGGCCGGCCGTAACAGGCGACGTCGGCATAGCCGAGGTCGTCGGCCATGATGAAGACGATGTTCGGACGCTCCGCCGCCCGGGCCGCCCGCGGCCCGGCGAAGGCCGCCGCCCCGGCGGCCGCGCTCCCCAGCACGCGCCTGCGCGTGATGCCCGCCATGCCGATCCTCCCCTGTATTAGCGCGATGCTACGGGGTGGGGGACCGGCGGGCAACCGGGGCGGATCAGCCGGCGGCCGCCCGCTCCAGCGCCGCGGCGTCGATCCGGATCATCTCCTGCATCGCGGAAAAGACCCGGGCGGCGATGGCGGGATCCGGGTCGGCGAGGAGCCGCGGCAGGATCTCGGGAAAAATCTGCCAGGGCACGCCCCAGCGGTCGCGCAGCCAGCCGCACTGGATCTCGCTGCCGCCTCCGGCGATCAGGGCGTCCCAGATCCGGTCGACCTCGGCCTGATCGCGGCAGGCGACCGCGATCGAGGCGGCGGTGCCGTACTCGACCCGCCTGCCGCCGTTCAGCGCCTGGAAGCTCTGCCCGCCGAGGGTGAAGCTCACCAGGATCGCGTCGCCGGGCGCGCCGCCGGGCCAGGGCCCCGGCGCGCGGAAGATCGGCCCGATCTGCGAATCCGGGACGAGGGACACGTAGGTGCGCACGGCCTCCTCGCCGTCGCGCTCGAACCACAGGCAGGTGGCGACCTTGGCCATGATGTGTCCTCCGTCGTGTCAGAGCCGGGCGGCGAGGTCGGCGAGCTGGTCGGCGCAGCGGCCCCAGCCGTCGTGGAACCCCATCGCCTCGTGGGCGGCGCGGTCCTCCG
This sequence comes from Methylobacterium sp. EM32, assembly GCF_040593685.1. Lineage (NCBI taxonomy): Bacteria > Pseudomonadati > Pseudomonadota > Alphaproteobacteria > Hyphomicrobiales > Methylobacteriaceae > Methylobacterium > Methylobacterium sp. EM32. The sequence goes on from NZ_JBEXZS010000077.1 coordinate 11,855, forward strand.
TGGTCCAGTGCCGGGCGAGCGCCGTGTAGCGGGTGGCGTCCCCTTCCGGCGCGAAGGTGATGATGCCGGTGAAGAACGGTTTTGCCGCCGGTTCCCAGGCGCGCGTATAGGCGTCGGTGAAGACGATGCGGGCGTTCTCGACCAGTTCGAGATAGACGCCGCTCATGGCGAATTCGGTCCCGTCCGGGCCGCGCATGACGATGCGGGTGGCGCCGCCGGGGCGGAGCTCGGTCTCGGCCTCCGCGACCGTGAAGGGCTTGGGGGCGAACCACTGCTTGATCAGCGCCGGCTCGGTCCAGGCCCGGTAGAGCGCGGCCGGGGAAGCGGGGATGAGGCGGGTGAGGACGAGGTCGCGTCCGCTCGAATCGGCCATCGGGTGGGGCTCCGGGCGAGGGGAGGGGGGACCGGCTTGGTCCGGTCCCGGCGTCACGATCAGCGTTTCTGCTGGTTCATCGCCCAGACGACGCCGAAGGGGTCGCGCAGCTGGCCGTAGCGGTCGCCCCAGAACATCTCGGCCGGTGGCATCACGGCGGTAGCGCCGGCCTCGACGGCCTGGGCGTAGCGGGCGTCGATGTCCTCGACCATCAGGGTCAGCGTGAAGGCCTGGGGGCCTACGAGCGCGCAGCCGTGCTCGGGAAAGGCGTCGCTCAGCATCAGCGACGAGCCGTTGACGTGGAGGTGCACGTGCGGCGTGCGGCCCTGCGGGTCGGCCGGCATCGCCGCGACGATCTCGGCGCCGAAGGCGCGGGTGTAGAACTCCGCCGCCTTCAGGGCGCCGTCGAGCATCAGATAGGTGACGAGGCCGCCCTTCACGGGGGCGACGGCCGGGGTGTCGTTGCTCATGTGGTCCTCTCCTCGGTCCGGTTTTCTTGGGGTGGGCCGGTTTTCCCGCGGCCTCGCTTCAAGGACGGGCATTCCCCGCCCGTCCCGACAGGCGCTCTCAGATTTTTTAGGGACCAGTTTCCGTGAGCCGGTCGAGTTGGCGGCGGATATGCGCGGCCTCGGCGGGCGTGCCGGCGAGCGCGATCGCCCGGCCCATCGCCTCCCGGGCGTCGGCAGTCCGTCCGAGCTGCATCAGCAGGGCGCCGCGCAGGCCGTGGAAGTGGAAGTAGCCGTCGAGCGGCCCGGCCAGGGGCTCGACGAGGGCGAGCCCGGCCGCCGGACCGCCGACCTTGGCGGTCGCGACCGCCCGGTTGAGCGTCACGACCGGCGATGGCTGCATCCGCTCCAGCGCGGCGTAGAGCGCGTCGATCCCCGCCCAGTCGGTCTCCTGCGGCTGGCTGGCGCGGGCGTGCAGGGCGGCGATCGCGGCCTGGACCTGGTAGGGGCCGGGGGAGCGGTGGCGCATCGCCTTGTCGACGAGGGCCAGCCCCTCGGCGATCATGGGCTTGCGCCAGAGCCCGCGATCCTGGTCCTCCAGGAGGACGATCTCGCCGTCGGGATCGAAGCGCGCCGGGGAGCGGGCGTGCTGGAGCAGCATCAGGGCGAGGAGCCCCATCACCTCCGGATCGGTGGGAAACAGCCGCAGGAGCAGGCGGGCGAGGCGGATCGCCTCGTCGCACAGGGCGGCCCGCTCCGAGCCGGTCGCCGCCGAGTAGCCGGCATTGAAGACGAGGTAGAGCATCGCCGCGACGGCGGAGAGCCGCTCCGCCCGCTCGGCCGGGCCCGGCGCCCCGTAGGGCACCGGGCTGCGACTGATGCGGGCCTTGGCGCGGGTGAGGCGCTGCTCCATCGCTGCCTCCGAGACCAGGAAGGCGCGGGCGATGCGCGCGAGCGGCAGCCCCGAGACGATGCGCAAAGCCAGCGCGACCTGCTGCGTCGCCGGCAGCTCCGGATGGCAGCAGATGAACAGGAGCCGCAGGATGTCGTCCCGGTAGGCCTGCGCGTCGATCGCCTCGGCGAGCGGCGTCTCGGCATCGTCGAGTTCCGAGAGCGCACCGTCCTCGGGCAGGGGCGCCTCGCGGGCGACGCGGCGGCGGCCGTCGAGGGCGGCGTTGCGCCCGACCAGGATCAGCCAGGCCGCCACGTCCCGCGGCGGGCCGGTGCGGGGCCATGTGCGCAGGGCCCGCAGGCTCGCCTCCTGAAAGGCCTCCTCGGCGGTGTCGAGATCGCGAAACACCCGCAGCAGGGCCGCGACCACCCGCGGCCTCGCCGCCGCGAGGGCGCAGGCCAGCCAGGCGGCGTCGGGCGAGGCCTCGCTCACTTCACGCCCGCCGCGGCGGTCGGGCGCGGGTCCGGATTGTAGAGCAGGACCGGGCGCAGCTCGTAGGCGCCGCCCGGATTGGCGCCCGCGAGGTCGCGGGCGATCGCCAGCGCCTCGTCGAGATCGGCGACGTCGACGACGTAGAAGCCGAGCAACTGCTCCTTGGTCTCGGCGAAGGGGCCGTCGATCACCAGCGGCGGCTCGCTCGCCTTGCGCAGGGTGGTGGCGGCGGTGGTCGGCAGGAGCCGCAGCGAGGGCCCGAGCTGGCCCCGGCGCTCCAACTGCTCGTGCACCTGCCCGAGCCGCTCCATCACGGCCTCGTCCTCCGCCGCGCTCCAGGCGGCGACGACGTCCTCGTCCTTGTAGCACAGGATGGCGTAGAGCATGGTCGATCCTCCCTTAAGGCCAGTACGCGCGGCGCAGCGCGAATCCGACGAGGATCGCCGAAAAATCTCACACGGGCGACGGCCCCGTCAGGGCCGCGCCATCCCGTCCGCGGCGGCCACCATCGCCTTGGCGGCGGCCTCGAAGGCCTGGAAGGCGGGGATCGCCCGGTCCCAGGCGCCCTGTCCCAGCGCGTCGGCCATGGCGGCGGCGTGGTGGTGCGCATCGGCGGCGGCGGCGATGAGCCGGGCGGCGGCGGGATCGGCGGCATCCACCCCGAGATCCGCCGCGGCGTCGCGGAAGGGCGGAACCGCTGCACCGACGGGCCCAAGCCCGACCAGGGCCGCGGCAAGGCGGCGCTTCCACACGCCCATGTCGGCCGGCAGGCGCACCAGCGCGTAGGCCGGCAAGCCGCGGGCGGCCCCGGCCGCGAGTGCGTCCTGCGCCGCCGTCTCGGCCCGCACCAGGATCGCCATCAGCCCGTCGATCTCGGTGCGGGTCTTCTGCGCCTTGCCGGCGACCTGCTGCACGCCCGCCGAGATCTCGGCGGTGGCGGCCTCCTGCTGGCCAAGGACCTCGGCGAGCGCCCGGATGCCCTCGGCCGAACGGGCCACGGCCTGACCCTCCTGCGCCACCCGGGCCTCGACCCGGCCGACCGCGGCGGTGCCGCTCGCCACGGCGTGGCGGCTCTCGGCCACGGCGGCCTGGATGGCGGCCAGCTCCTGGAGCAGCACCGCCAGGCGGCCGCGGATCTGCTCGGTGGCCCGCGCGGTCTGGCCGGAGAGCTGCTTGACCTCCGCCGCGACGACCGCGAAGCCGCGGCCCGCCTCGCCGGCCCGGGCCGCCTCGATCGTGGCATTCAGGGCGAGCAGGTTGGTCTGGCTTGAGATCGCCTCGATCGTGCCCGCCATCTCCTGGATCTGGAGCGCCGCGCCCTCGAAGCCGGTCAGGCGCTGCTCGATCTGCCCGGCATGGGTCTCGATCGCCGCCATGGTGCGGCTCGCCTCGCGCATGTCGGCGGCGCAGGCCGCGATGCCGCCGCTCGCCTGCTCGGCGACGTCGGCGCTGGATTGCGAGCGGCCGGCGAGCTCCCGGGTCGAGGCCGCGACCTCTTCGACCGCCGCCGCCATGGCGCGGGTCTGCCCGGCGATCTCGCCGGCGTCGTGGGTCATCCAGCCGAGCACCGTGGCCGCCTCCGAAGCCTCCGCGGCGACGCGGGCGGTGCTGCCGAGATCGGACGCCGCCGCCCCGCGCATCTGGCCGACGAGGCGGGCGAGCGCACTCGCCAGCCGGCCGGTCCCCAGCTCGGCCCCGGCGCCGGCCCGGTCGACCAGGCCGGCGAGCCGGTCCTCTACCATCTCGGGCATCTCGACGGGCGCGGGCGCGGGGGCTGGGCGGAAGCGGAACATGGGGGCGACTCGCGAGGCAACACGATGATTTCGTGCCAAGCCCGTATCGGTTCCGTTAACAGCACGCCGCCACTTTGCATTTAGCGCGCTATTTGACCAAAAGTCATTGTACACGGCCTGACGCAAGGACTCGCGTCGGCGATTCACAGCGCACTCTTACTATTCTCGTCGGTCTGGGCGCCAGATCGAGCGCGCCGGATGACGGCCGGCGACCGAAACGGAGCGGGCCGCGCCCCTGTCCGGAGCGCGGCCCGCCGTGAAACGTCATGCCTTGTGCGGGACGGGCCGGACGCCCGTCCCGGCCTCGGTCACTCGCCGCCGATCGCCGCCTTGGTGCGGGACCACCAGCCGGCCCGCTTCGGACGGTCCGGATCGGGCGGGGTCAGCACGACCGCCACCGGCTCCGGCTCGGGCTCCGGCGCGGGGGCAGGAGCCGCCTCCGGGGCCGGCGGGGCGTCCGCCGCCCGGGCGGGCTCGAAGCCGCCGGTCGGGGCCTCGATCGCCTCGGCGGTCAGGGCCTCGCGCTCGACAGCCGGAAGATCTTGCGCCGGGAGATCTTGGGCCGGCAGGTCCGGCGCGGCGACCGGGCTGCCGACCGCCTCGGGCGCCGGCCCAGCGATCTCGTCGAGGGCGACGATCTCCTCGGCGAGGGCATCCTGCACCAGGCTACCGCCGGTCTCGCCCGGCTCGGCCCCGGCCACGACCTCGTCGCCGATCGTGCCGACGCTCTCCTCGAAGCGGTCGCGCCCGCGGCCGCCGCGGCGTCCGCGCCGGCGGCGCCGGCTCAGGGCCTCCTCGCGGCTCTCGCGCTCGGGCGCCGCGCCGTCCTCGGTGATCGGGATCGACACCGCTCCGGATCCCTGCTCGGAACCGGCCTCGGAGGCCTGGACCGCCTCGCCGGCGGCCTCGTCGGCCTCCTCGTGGCCCTCGGCCTCGTCGGCACCGCGCTCGCCCCGGCCGCCGCGCCGGCGGCGCCGGCGGCGGCGGCGCTTGCCCGCGCCCTCGTCGTCGCCGGGTGCGCCCTCGGCGGTCTCCGCCTCGCCTTCGCCCTCGGCATCCGTCTCGGCGTCGCCCTCGGTCTCGCCCTCGGCCTCCTCGACGATCTCCTCCTCGTCCTCGTCATCCTCCTCCAGCGGGGGCGGCAGCACCGCCTCGGCCCGGATGCTGGTGACGGGGCGCGGCTCGGGCCGCTGGGCGACGTCGCCGCGCTCGAGGTGGAAGGCCGAGGTGGCCGGCAGCCGCTCGTCGGCCGCGATGATGATCGCGACGCCGAACCGCGCCTCGAGCTCCGAGAGGTGGGCGCGCTTCTGGTTGAGGATGTAGAGCGCCACCTCGGTCCGGGTGCGCAGGATCAGGTTGTGGCTGCTCGACTTGATCAGCGCTTCCTCGATCGCCCGCAGGATCAGCAGGGCCACCGAGGCGGTCGCCCGCACGAAGCCCGAGCCGCCGCAATGCGGGCAGGGCACCGACGAGGATTCGAGCACGCCGGTGCGGATGCGCTGGCGCGACATCTCGAGCAGGCCGAAGGGCGAGATCCGGCCGACCTGGATGCGGGCGCGGTCGTTCTTCAGGCACTCGTTCAGCTTCTTCTCGACGGCGCGGTTGTTCCGCTTCTCCTCCATGTCGATGAAGTCGATGACGATGAGGCCGGCGAGGTCGCGCAGGCGCAGCTGGCGCGCCACCTCCTCGGCGGCCTCCAGGTTCGTCTTGTACGCGGTGTCCTCGATGTCGTGCTCGCGGGTGGCCCGCCCCGAGTTCACGTCGATCGAGACCAGGGCCTCGGTCGGGTTGATGACGAGGTAGCCGCCCGAGCGCAGGGAGACGTGGTTGGAGAACATCGCGTCGAGCTGCTGCTCGACCCCGAAGCGGGCGAAGACCGGCGTCGGATCGCGGTAGGGCTTCACCACCTTCGACTGCGTCGGCATCAGCATCCGCATGAAGTCCTTGGCCTCGCGGTAGGCGTCCTCGCCCGCGACCAGAACCTCGTCGATGTCCTTGTTGTAGAGGTCACGGATGGCGCGCTTGATAAGCGAGCCCTCCTCATAGACCAGGGCCGGCGCGGCGGAGGACAGGGTGAGCTCGCGCACGCTCTCCCACAGCCGCATCAGGTACTCGAAGTCGCGCTTGATCTCCGGCTTCGTGCGCGAGGCACCCGCCGTGCGCAAGATGACGCCCATCCCCTCGGGCACCTCGAGGTCGGTGGCGATCTCCTTCAGGCGCTTGCGGTCGGCCGCGCTGGTGATTTTGCGCGAGATGCCGCCGCCCCGGCCGGTATTGGGCATCAGCACCGAGTAGCGGCCGGCCAGCGACAGGTAGGTGGTGAGCGCCGCGCCCTTGGTGCCGCGCTCCTCCTTGACGACCTGGACCAGGATGACCTGCCGGCGCTTGATCACCTCCTGGATCTTGTAGTGCCGGCGCGGGGTGCGGGGCCGCTCGGGGATCTCGGCCAGCGCGTCGCCGCGGCCGCCGACCTGCTCGACGACCGGCTCCTCGTGGTCCTCGTCGTCGTCCTCGTCTTCCCCGTCGTCCTCGTCCTCGTCGTCATCCTCGTCGGACTCGTCGTCCTCGTCCGAATCGTCATCCTCGTCGGACTCGTCCTCATCCTCGGCATCGACCGGCTGCGAGGCGGCGACGGGCTGGGGCAGGACGCCCTCGTCGGACGCCTCGGAGGCGGGCTCGGCGGCCTGGGACGCGGGCGCCTCGTCGGCGGCGACCACGACGGGCGCGGGCTCCGCCGAGACGGCCGCGGCGATCGCCGCCGGGGGCTCGGGCGCGAGGTCGGCCACGCTGCCGCTCACGGTGTCCTGCGCCGGAGCGGCGTCGGCCGCAGGCGTCGCCTCGGCCTGCGCGTGAGCCTCGGCGGCGGGGGCGTCCTGCGTGGACGCCGCCTCGGCCGAAGTCTCCTGGGCGAAGTGCTCCTGAGCCGGATGCTCCTGCGCGGGAACGTCTCCGGCCGGCGCCTCGGCGCCGTCCTGCGACTCGCCCGCCGAGGCGGACTCCTGCGTCGGGTGCTCGCCGGTCCCGGGCTCGATGCCCTCCGGCCGCGGGGCCTCTTCACCAGAGGCCTCCTGCGCGGGGGTCTCCTGCGCGAACGTCTCTTCCCCGACCATCGCCTGGGGATGCGCGTCCTGCCAGCCGGTCGCCTCGGCACCGGGCTCCTGGCCGGATTCCTGGCCGGTCTCCTGCACCTCCCCGACGGGGGCGGTCACCACGGCGTCGGCCGGGCGCGACGAGGCCTCGGCCCGGCGGCCGCGGCGGCGCCGGCGGCGCGGCTGGTCGCTGCGCTCGGCCCGCTCCGGACGCTCGCCGCGCTCCTGGCGCTCGGGGCGCTCCTCATGCTCGCGCTCGGCCCGCGCCTCCTCCTCGAGGAGCGCCATCCGGTCGGCGATCGGGATCTGGTAGTAGTCGGGATGAATCTCGCTGAAGGCGAGGAAGCCGTGGCGGTTGCCCCCGTACTCGACGAAGGCGGCCTGCAGCGACGGCTCGACCCGCGTGACCTTGGCGAGATAGATGTTGCCGCGCAGCTGGCGGCGGCTAGCCGATTCGAAGTCGAATTCCTCGACCTTCGAACCCTTGACCGTCACCACCCGGGTCTCTTCCGGGTGGGCGGCATCGATGAGCATCTTGTTGGCCATGACGAACTTTCGGCATGGCGATCAACGGCAGCGCCGCTGGACGGGGGCATCCGGGAACGGAGCCCGAGGAGGGAAGCCTCGGGGATCCTGGCCGTGCGCGGGAGGACGAGCCTCCGTAGTCCGGTGCCGCCCCGGGCGCGGAATCCTGCGCCGGGAGGGCTGTCCCGTGCCGTGCCCGGTCGGGCGCGGCGGATGATGTCGTGCGGGGGGTGCCGTCAATCGCCGCTGCGCGCATCCACGCGCGCGAGGGGTTGACGAGGGCCGGGGGCAGGGGGCGCGGACGGGCGCGACGCCGGACGCGTGCGCCGGGGACGGCAGCTTCGAGACCGAAGGCTGTGCGTCCACGCATACTCCCACCGACCTTTCGAATCGAGGCGCCGGGACGCGAGGGTCCGGCCGCCGGTAAAAACGGGCGACGACGTTCACGAACGCCGTCGCGGATCAGCGACACCTGCCCGGCTCGCGAGATCGTCGGACGATCCGCCGGCGGCCGGCCAGCGCCGAAGCCGCTCCGGGAGCGCCCGGGCGAGCCCGAGGTCCGCGGCGAAAAGCCGGCGGCAACGGGCAGGGGTCACCATCATTACAGAGTGTCCGCCGGAATTTGCAAGCATCATCACCGGGTCCAAGGCCAACGATCCCGCCATCCCCTGTGTACCCGCGCGGCCACAGCGCGGCGCCGGCGATCCGAACGCCTTTGCGATGCGTTAACCATGGCGCGGTTATCGCGTAACCGGGATGCCGCCTGAGGTCGCCGCGAGACCATGCCGACACGCGCACGTCCGATCCGCCTTCTCGTCCGCGCCGCCGTTCTGGCCGCGGGCCTCGTCCTGCCGGCAACTGCGGGCGCCACCCCGTCGGCGCCGGGCGCCGCCGCGGACCGCCCCGCGGCGGAGCGGCCGGCGGTGGCCATCGCCGCCGAGACGGCCGCCTCGCCGGAGGGCGGCACCCGCCTGACGGTGGTGCTGTCGCGCCCCGTCGAGGCGCGGGCCTTCGTGATGGAGCGGCCTGACCGGGCGATCGTCGACCTGCCCGAGGTCAACTTCCAGCTGCCGCCCGAGGCGGGGCGCAAGCGCGATGGCCTCGTCGCCTCCTACCGCTACGGCCTGTTCGCCCCCGGGCGCTCGCGCATCGTCATCGACCTCGCCCAGGCCGCGACCGTGGCGCGGGTCGCCACGACCACGCGCCCGCGGGACGGGGCGACCCTGCTCACCATCGATCTCAACCGCAGCGACCGCGACGCCTTCCGCCGCGCCGCGCAAGCCCCCGAGCCCGCACGCGCGGCGGAGGCGCCCGCCCGCGAGGCCGTCGATTCGCGTCCCCTCGTCATCGTCGATGCCGGCCATGGCGGCATCGATCCCGGCGCCATCGCGGGCCCCGGCGTTTACGAGAAGGACATCGTGTTCGGGGTCGCGCAGGGGCTGGTGCAGCGCCTCGAGGCCGGCGGCCGGATCCGGGTCCAGATGACTCGCGACCGCGACGTGTTCGTGCCGCTCAACGAGCGGGTGCGCATCGCCCGCGACGCCCGCGCCGACCTGTTCGTGTCGATCCACGCCGATTCGATCTCGGCCGCGCCGCAGGTGCGCGGCGCCACCATCTATACCGGCTCGGAGAAGGCGACCGACGCCGAATCGGCGCGTCTCGCCGACCGCGAGAACAAGGCCGACGCGACGGCCGGCGCCGACCAGGGCGACGGCCCGGCCGACGTCGCCGACATCCTCCAGGAACTCACCCTGCGCGAGACCCGCGGCTTCTCGGCCCGCTTCGCGAAGGGCCTGCTGACGCGCCTTTCCGGCGTGATGGAGATGAGCGTGAAGCCCCACCGCGAGGCGGGGTTCCGGGTGCTGCGCTCGCCCGACGTGCCCTCGGTGCTGGTCGAGCTCGGCTACCTGTCGAGCAAGCGCGACCTCGACCTGCTGCTCTCCGACGAGTGGCGCGCCAACGTCACCGGCCAGATGGCCGGGGCGATCGAGGCGTTCTTCGCCGGTCGCCTGCCGGCCGCCGCGACCGCCCGCGGGGCGGACACCCCCCGGATCGGGCGGGCCGCCCAGATCGGACCCGCCCCAGTTTCACCATAGATCCCGTGTCGATAGGGCCCCGTCGGCCCCTCGCTGTCCTGGCTTTCGCACGCCTCTTCCGCTAAGCGCGGGAACGGCGTCCCGCGTCGCCATGGCTGTCGCGTTTCCGTGAGGAGCCGTGCCCGGGCGTTGCCTCGGGCTTGAGTTTCGGGCCCCATCGGGGCCGCGCGGCATCATCGACGGATCGGGTTTCGATGCGCTTCATCCTCCGCTTCTTCGGCTTCCTCTTCAGCATCGCGGCGATGGCGGTCGTCGTCGGTGCCGCGGCGGGCGGCTACTTCTTCTGGAAGTACTCGCGCGACCTGCCCGACCACGCGGCGCTCGCCAATTACGAGCCGCCGGTGATGACCCGCGTCCACGCCGCGGACGGCAGCCTCTTGGCCGAGTACGCCCGCGAGCGCCGGCTCTACCTGCCGATCCAGGCGATGCCGAAGATCGTCATCGCGGCCTTCCTGTCGGCCGAGGACAAGAACTTCTACAAGCACGGCGGCATCGACCCCGAGGGCATCGTCCGGGCGATCCTGACCAACGCCTCGAGTGGCAAGAAGCAGGGCGCCTCGACCATCACCCAGCAGGTCGCCAAGAACTTCCTGCTCTCCTCCGAGCAGACCCTCGACCGCAAGGTCCGCGAGGCGCTGATCGCCCTGCGCATCGAATCGACCTACTCGAAGGACAAGATCCTCGAGCTCTACCTCAACGAGATCTTCCTCGGCACGATCGTGCCGGGCCGCAACCTGCATGGCATCGCGGCCGCTGCCCTCGATTATTTCGGGAAGTCGGTCCACGAGCTGACGATCCACGAGGCGGCCTATCTGGCGGCGCTGCCGAAGGGCCCGAACAACTACCACCCCTACCGCCGCACCCAGCAGGCGCTGGCGCGCCGCAACGAGATCATCGGCCTGATGGCCCAGAACGGGTACATCACGAAGGAGGAGGCCGAATCGGAGCGCAAGCTGCCGCTCGGCGTCAACCCGCGCAGCGTCTCGCCGAACACCGCCAACGCGAACTACTTCGCCGAGGAGGTCCGCCGCGAGATCTCCGAGCGCTACGGCGAGAAGAAGCTCTACGAGGGCGGCCTGTCGGTCCGCACCACCCTCGACCCGAAGATGCAGGCGATGGCGCGCCGCGCCCTCGTCGACGGCCTCGTCCGCTACGACCAGGCCCGCGGCTGGCGCGGGCCGAAGAGCCGGGTGGATCTCGCCGGCCGCGACTGGGGCATGGCGGTGGCCGAGGTGCCGGCGCTCGGCGACGTGCAGCCCTGGCGCCTGGCCGTGGTGCTCGACACCTCGGGCGGCCGCGCCACGATCGGCCTGCAGCCGAAGCGCGAGAGTTCGGGCCAGGTCTCGAAGGACCGCGAGACCGGGATCATCACCGCGGAGGGCGTGCGCTGGACCGGCCGCGGCGTCGCGGCGGCGCTCAATTCCGGCGACGTGGTCTATGTCGAGCGCATGGAGGGGGCCGGCAACGCCTACCGCCTGCGCCAGATTCCGGAGGTCTCCGGCGCCATCGTCGCCATGGATCCTTATACCGGCCGCGTCCACGCGATGGTCGGCGGCTTCTCCTACGACGAGAGCGAGTTCAACCGCGCCACCCAGGCGATGCGCCAACCCGGCTCGTCGTTCAAGCCGATCGTCTACTCGGCGGCGCTCGACAACGGCTACACCCCGTCCTCGATGGTGCTCGACACCCCGATCACCATCGAGGCGGGCCCCGGCCAGGAGGCCTGGACCCCGACGAACTACGGCGGCAAGGCCGGCGGCGGCCCCCACACCCTGCGCTACGGCATCGAGCACTCGAAGAACCTGATGACGGTGCGGCTCGCCAAGGATGTCGGCATGCCGCTGATCGCTGAGTATGCCCGCCGCTTCGGCGTCTACGATGACATGCTGCCCGTCCTGCCGATGTCGCTCGGGGCCGGCGAGACCACCGTGATGCGGATGGTCACCGCCTACTCGATGCTCGACAATGGCGGCCGGCGCATCCGCCCGACCCTGATCGACCGGATCCAGGACCGCAACGGCGAGACCATCTACCGCCACGACACCCGCAAGTGCATCGGCTGCGACGCCGAGAAATGGTCGGGCCAGGACGAGCCGAAGCTGGTGGACGATTCCGAGCAGGTCCTCGACCCGCTCACCGCCTACCAGATCGTCTCGATCATGGAGGGCGTGGTCCAGCGCGGCACCGCCACGATCCTGAAGGAGATCGGCAAGCCGCTCGCCGGCAAGACCGGCACCACCAACGACTCCAAGGACGCCTGGTTCGTCGGCTTCTCGCCCGACCTCGCGGTGGGCATCTATATCGGCTACGACAAGCCCCGCTCGCTCGGCGACAGCGCCACCGGCGGCGGTCTCGCCGCCCCGATCGCCCGCGATTTCCTGAAGGCCGCCCTGAAGGACAAGCCGCCGACGCCGTTCCGCGTGCCCCCGGGCATCAAGCTGATCCGCGTCAACGCCGCCTCCGGCACCCGCGCCGGCGGCTCGGATGGAGGCCTGCTCGAGGCGTTCAAGCCCGGCACCGCCCCGCCCGACAGCTACTCGGCCCCGGCGAGTTCCCAGCCGGCCGCCCCGGCCGCGGTGCCGGCGGATGCCGATCGGGCGGCGCAGGCTGGCGGGCTGTACTGACGGACTCGAAACGGCGAGGCGGCGCGCACCAGCGCGCCGCCCGCTTCATTCGGACACGCATGCCGGCGTGAGAGCCATCGTGCGGCGATCGGCACGAGAGCCCCGCCGCGAGACGGACAACCTCCCGCGATGCTGCATCTTGGCAAGAGCCTCACGATCCAGAAGCTCGTGACGACCCGATGGGCCTTCGCGACCGCCGAGGGACATCCGCTCTCGGCGAACGTCCACTTCGCCCCCGACGGCGCGATCACCGGCGACAGCCCGCTCGGCGGCGACCGCTGGTCGATCGAGGGCGACGAGTTCCGCCTCGCCTCGGCCAAGGGGCAGGATACGTGGCAGAATTCCTGGCGCGCCGACCACCTCTACGTCCGCGACGGCAGCCTGCACGTCGCGCTCCGCGGGGTCGAGGATCCGGGCCGGGAGGCCCTGCTCTACGAATGCACGCCCGACGGGCATCTCGGCTTCGGCGGCCAGGCCGGGCTGCCGGCGGGCGAGTTCCTGTTTCCCCGCGACCTCCAGGTCACGCCGACCGGCATCACCCGGGTGCTGCTCGTCGGCTCGTGCCTGACCGAGCTCTATCACCGCACCTATGCCCAGGCGTTTCCCGAGGTCGCCTTCGACTACGTGCTGTTCAACAGCGCCAGCGACCTGCCGGCGAACCCGCCCCATCCGATCGGGTCCTACGACTTCCAGTACCTGCAGATTCCCCTGCGCACGGTGCTGACCGACCGGATCATCACCGGCGGGCGCATCTTCGATCCGGCCTTCCTCGATCAGACCTATCGCGACGGTTGCGTGATGATCGACGCGATGCTGGAGGCCGGGCTCGCCTATAACCGGGCGCACGGGCTCCTGACCTTCGTGGCGACCTTCATCGTGCCGCAGCTCGACATCGCGGCGAGCCTCGACCGCCGCTCGGCCGACGGCGACCTCGCCTTCCTGATCCGGCGGCTGAACCACTACATCGCGCAAGCCATCACGCCGTACCAGAACGTCTTCCTGTGCGATGTCGATGCCGTCGCCGCGAGCCTCGGCAAGCGCTACTTCCTCGACGACATCACCGGCTTCTACGCCCACGGCTCCAACGTCCAGCAGGACGGGGTCGACCTGGTGCCCGCGGCCCGGATCGAGCCGGTGCCGCTCATCAACACCTTCTACGAGTCGCGCCAGCGCGAGTTCCTGCTCGCGGTCTACGACCAGGCGGTGGCGACCTACCGCACGGTCCGGCAGATCGACCAGGTCAAGGCGGTGATCTTCGATCTCGACAACACCCTGTGGCGCGGCCTGATCGCCGAGGATTTCCACCCCGACCGCTTCCCCTGGCCGCGCGGCGGCTGGCAGAACGGGATCTGGGAGGCGATCCAACACCTGCGCGCCCGCGGCATCCTGGTCGCAATCTGCTCCAAGAACGACCACCACATCGTCGAGGCGCACTGGGACAACGTCGTCGATCCGCCGTTCCTGAAGCTGTCCGATTTCGCGCTGACCCGGATCAACTGGCAGCCGAAGGCCGAGAACGTCGCCGAGATCTGCCGCGCCTTCAACCTGACGCCGAAGAGCGTGGTGTTCGTCGACGACAACCCGGTCGAGCGGGAGGCGGTGCGCCACGCCCTGCCGGAGATACGCACCATCGGCTCGAATCCCTACCTGACCCGGCGCATCCTGCTCTGGGCGCCCGAGCTGCAGCTGCCCCGGCTCTCGGCCGAGGCCAAGTTGCGCGAGACCTCGATCCGCAACCAGGCCGCCCGCGAGGAGACCCGGGCGAAGCTCAGCCGCGAGGAATTTTTGGCCGGCCTCGGCTGCGCGGTCGCCTTCACCCGCGTCACCGGGCCCGACCAGCTGGAATTCCCCCGGGTGCTGGAACTCACCAACAAGACCAACCAGTTCAACACGACGGGCCGGCGCTGGACCCACCCCGAGATCCTGGCCTTCCTGGCCGAGGGCGGCGAGATCCACGCCTTCACGGTCAAGGACAAGTTTTCGGAATACGGCCTCGTCGGCATCCTCTACGCCAAGGCCGGCGAGGGCGGTGCCGAGGTGGTGCAGTTCGTGATGAGCTGCCGGGTGCTCGGCATGGAGGTCGAGAAGGCGGCGCTCGCCTATCTCTGCGCCCGGCTGCGCGAGACCCGGCCGGCCGCCGCCATCACCGGCCGCCTGATCGAGACGTCGGCGAACGGGCCCTGCCGCGAGGTGTTCGCGCGCGCCGGCTTCGCCCGGGTGGAGGAGAGCGACGGCCCCGCCTTCCGGCTCGCGCCGGACCAGGACGTGGTCGCGCCGGCCCACGTCGCGGTGACGCCGGAGATCGGGTTGAAGCGCGCGGCGAACGATGCCTCGGGCCCGGCCGCACCCCCGGCGCGCGCCGGGGGCTTGGGATGGACCAAGCGGCTGTTCGGGCTCAGGCGGCGGTAGCGCGGGCTACGACGAATCGGCGTCCGGTTCGTCGCCGGGAGAGAGCGGCGTTCGCGTAGCAAACCGATTTGTGCTACTTTTGTAGCACAGAGAACGAAGGTAGGCGGATGCCAACCATCATGAAGGTGCGTCAGCAGGGCGGCGCGCGCGTCGTCACCCTGCCGGCCGCGCTCCTGGAGCGGATCGGCGCGGATGTTGGGACCGCTTTGTCACTGGATGTGAAGGACGGGGCCATCGTGGCGATCCCGGTTCCGGAGGAGGCGGCCAAGCCTCGACGGCGCTACACGATGGCCGAGCTTCTGGTCGGTGCTGAGCATCTGCCCGAGATCTACGACAGCGTTGCGGGCGCGCTCGACGGCGATCCGGTCGGCTGCGAGCCGGGCTGATGGGACCTCGTCCGAGGGCCCCGAAGCGCGGCGAGATCTACTCCATTGACCCGAACCCGGTGGCCGGGCGCGAGATGCGGGATCGGCACTACTGGATCGTCCTGACGCCCGAAGCCGTGAACGCCCACGGCGTCGCAGTCGCTGTCGCCGTCTCCACCGCCGCGGTGGGTGCCCGTGCCGCCGGCCTGACCGTTCGGGTGAGCGGGGGCGGCGTGACGGGCGTTGCGATCTGCACGCATCTGCGCAGCTTCAATCTTCGGGCGCGTGTGTCGGACGGGACGGCGCGCCTCGCGGGCTTCGCAGACGCGTCCGCCGTCGACGAGATCGCCTCCCGCGTCGCCAGCCTGATCGACCCCGCGCCCGAGGCGTGAGCGCACCCCGCCGTTTACACCCGCCGCCCCCGGCGCTATCACCCTGGCCCCACCCTCACGCGAGTGAACCCACACCAGATGCGCGCCGAGATCGAGCAACTCTCGGATGCCGCCAAGCAGTCGATCGGACTGCTGAGGAGGCATCTTTGACTGGGATACCGTTGACAAACGCCTCGCGGAGCTGAATGCTCGCTCGGAGGACCCCTCGCTCTGGAACGATCCGGAGGAGGCCCAGAAGGTCATGCGCGAGCGCACGCAGCTCGACGACGCCGTTACGGCGATCCGGCGCCTGGAGCAGGGGCTGGAGGACGGCGCGACGCTGATCGAGCTCGGCGAGATGGAGGAGGATGCCGCCAGCATCCGCGAGGGCGAGGAGCAGATCCGCGCCGTGCAGGTCGAGGCGGCCCGCCGCCAGATCGAGACCCTGCTCTCGGGCGAGGCCGACGCCAACGACACCTATCTCGAAGTGCATGCCGGCGCCGGTGGCACCGAGAGCCAGGACTGGGCCAACATGCTCCAGCGCATGTACGCCCGCTGGGCCGAGCGCCGGAAGTACAAGGTCGACATCGTCGAGTGGGCCGACGGCGAAGAGGCCGGGATCAAGGGCGCCACGCTCCTGATCAAGGGCCACAACGCCTATGGCTGGCTGAAGACCGAGTCGGGCGTCCACCGCCTGGTGCGGATCTCGCCCTACGATTCCAACGCCCGGCGGCACACCAGCTTCGCCAGCGTCTGGGTCTACCCGGTCATCGACGACCGGATCACGATCGAGATCAAGGAATCGGACTGCCGGATCGACACCTACCGGTCGTCGGGCGCCGGCGGCCAGCACGTCAACACCACCGATTCGGCGGTGCGCATCACCCACAACCCGACCGGGATCGTGGTGGCGTGCCAGCAGGAGCGCTCGCAGCACAAGAACCGGGCCACCGCCTGGAACATGCTGCGCGCCCGCCTCTACGAACTCGAGCTGAAGAAGCGCGAGGAGAAGGCCAATGCCGAGGCGGCCTCGAAGACCGATATCGGATGGGGCCACCAGATCCGCTCCTACGTGCTCCAGCCCTACCAGCTGGTGAAGGACCTGAGGACCGGCGCCCAGTCGACCAGCCCCGACGACGTCCTCGACGGCGACATCGACGACCTGATCGAGGCGTCGCTCGCCCAGCGGGTCTATGGCGGGGCCGAGGCGGTCGAGGACATCGACTGAGTTGTCCGGATGACGAAACGGGCGCAGTGCCTCCCCCGGAGTGGGGGAGGGGCCGCGCCCGTTCTTGTACCAGTTCCTCAGATCTCGCTTCGCCGCAGCAGGTAGTCCAGCCCGCCGACCCGGTACCACCGGTAGCCGTAGCCCTCCAGCAGCACGCGGTGGTGGCCGTCGTCGTCGGCCAGGCTCCGCTGCCCGGTAAGGAGGTCGATCAGGTTGCGGCCGTCGCCGTCGAGGCCGGTGGCGAAGGTGATTTCCTTCGGCTCGGCCGCGAGGTTGTGCAGGCAGAGCACCGAGTTCTGGCGCCAGTCGTAGCGCAGGGCGAGGATGCTGGAATCGCGGGTCTCCAGGGCGGTGAAGTCGCCCCAGCCGATCTCCGGCACCTCCTTGCGCATGCGGATGACCCGCTCCATCCAGTTGAGGAGCGATTCCGGCGCGCAGCGCTGCGCCGCGGCGTTGACGTGGGAATAGGCGTAAGGACCCTCGTGGATCGGCGGCGATTCCGGGTGGTCGCTCAAGGTGAAGCCGCCATGCGGCTCGTGCGACCACTGCATCGGCGTGCGGGTGCAGTCGCGCTCGGGCAGCGAGAGGTCGTCGCCCATCCCGATCTCGTCGCCGTAGCGCAGGACCGGCGTGCCCGGCAGGGTGAACATCAGGCTGTAGGCGAGCTCGATCCGGCGCCGGTCGCCGCCGAGCATCGGCGCGAGGCGCCGGCGGATGCCGCGGTCGTAGAGCTGCATCTCGGGCTCGGGGCCGAAGGCGTCGAACACGGTCTGGCGCTGCTTCTCGGTCAGGCGGCCGAGATCGAGCTCGTCGTGGTTGCGCAGGAAGATCGCCCACTGGCCTGAGGGCGGCCGGTTCCAGGTCTTCTGCAGCGCCTTCACCAGCGGGCGCGCATCGGCCGAGGCGAGTGCGTAGAACAGAGCCTGGTTGACCTGGAAGTTGAACATCATGTGCATGCGGTCGGCGTCGTCGCCGAAATAGTCGAGATCCTGGCGCGGCAGGATGTTGGCCTCGGCCAGGATGATCGCGTCGCCCTGGCGCCATTGCAGGAACTCGCGGAACAGCCGCAGCAATTCGAACTGCTCGCGCGGCTCGCCCGAAATGTCCGGCCCCTTCTCGGCGATCACGAACGGCACCGCGTCCATCCGGAAGCCCGAGACGCCGAGCTGGATCCAGAATCCCATGATCTTCAAGATCTCGGCCTGGACGTGGGGATTGGCGGTGTTGAGGTCGGGCTGGAACTCGTAGAAGCGGTGGAAGTACCAGGCCTTGGCTTCCTTGTCGTAGGTCCAGGTGCTCTTCTGCACACCCGGAAACACCATGCCCTCGTTGGCGTTCGCCGGCTTCGTCTTCGACCAGACGTACCAGTCGCGGGTGCGGGCGTTGGGGTCGGAGCGGGCGGCCTGGAACCAGGGATGCTGGTCGGAGGTGTGGTTGACCACGAGGTCGATCAGCACCCGCATGCCGCGCTGCTTGGCCGCGTGGGTGAAGGCGACGAAGTCGCCGAGCGTGCCGTAGCGTGGATCGACGCCGTAATAATCCGCCACGTCGTAGCCGTGGTCGCGGCCCGGCGAAGGCTGGAACGGGTGCAGCCAGATCGCCGTCACCCCGAGGCCGAGGAGATAATCGAGGCGCCGCTCCAGCCCCTCGAAATCGCCGATGCCGTCGCCGTTGGCATCCATGAAGGAGCCGACCGAGAGGCAGTAGATCACCGCGTTCTTGTACCAGAGGTCCTCGATCACCCCGGTTCTCCTCGGCCGGCGACGATGCCGGCTGGGAGACTCATCTAGGGCAGACAGAATCCAAGCGTAGCCTTGGCGCCGGCTTGGGCAGAATGGCGCGCAGGCGGGCAGCACCTGCGGCAAAAATCGGGCATGCGGCGTCAGATGCCGGCGGGTGCCCAGAATTTGAGCCCGAATCTCAGGGAACTTTTTCGAAATTTTTCCTGGCACGGCCTTTGCGGAACAGGGTCCGGCCGCAACGGCCCAGGGAGAAGAACACCATGACGTGGAAGGGTTGGCTCTCGCGCGCCGCGGTCGCGGGCGGGTTGGCGCTCGGCACGCTGGCGACGACGGTCGCCTCGGCGCAGGAGACCATCAAGGTCGGCATCCTGCACTCGCTCTCGGGCACGATGGCGATCTCCGAGACGACGCTCAAAGACGTCATGCTGATGCTCATCGAGGAGCAGAACAAGAAGGGCGGCGTGCTCGGCAAGAAGCTCGAGGCGGTGGTGGTCGATCCGGCCTCGAACTGGCCGCTCTTCGCCGAGAAGGCGCGCGAGCTGATCGCCAAGGACAAGGTCTCGGCGGTGTTCGGCTGCTGGACCAGCGTGTCGCGCAAGTCCGTGCTGCCGGTGTTCAAGGAGCTGAACTCGATCCTGTTCTACCCCGTCCAGTACGAGGGCGAGGAGAGCGAGCGCAACGTGTTCTATACCGGCGCCGCCCCGAACCAGCAGGCGATCCCGGCCGTCGACTACCTGATGAAGGAGGAGAAGGTCGAGCGCTGGGTGCTGGAGGGTACGGACTACGTCTATCCCCGCACCACCAACAAGATCCTCGAGGCCTACCTGAAGGCCAAGGGCGTGAAGCCCGAGGACATCTCGATCAACTACACCCCGTTCGGCCAGTCCGACTGGCAGACCCGCGTCGCCGCGATCAAGAGCTTCGGCTCGGCCGGCAAGAAGACCGCGGTGGTCTCGACCGTCAACGGCGACGCCAACGTGCCGTTCTACAAGGAGCTGGCGAACCAGGGCGTCAAGGCGACCGACATCCCGGTCGTGGCCTTCTCCGTCGGCGAGGAGGAGCTGGCCGGCATCGACACCAAGCCGCTGCTCGGCCACCTCGCCGCGTGGAACTACTTCATGTCGATCGACACGCCGGCCAACAAGGCGTTCATCGACCAGTGGCACGCCTACACCAAGAACCCGAAGCGCGTCACCAACGACCCGATGGAGGCCCACTATATCGGCTTCAACATGTGGGTGAAGGCGGTCGAGAAGGCCGGCACCACCGATCCGGACAAGGTGATCGCGGCGCTGCCGGGCATCAAGCAGGACAACCTGACCGGCGGCACCTCGGAGATGCTGGCCAACCACCACATCACCAAGCCCGTCTTCATCGGCGAGATCAAGGATAACGGCCAGTTCGACGTGGTGTGGAAGACCGAGGGCCTGATCCCCGGTGAGGCCTGGTCGAAGCAGCTCGATGGCTCGAAGGATCTCGAGGCCGACTGGGTCAAGCTGAATTGCGGCAACTACAACACCAAGACGAAGAAGTGCGGCGGCGCGTGATCGTCTAGCGCAATCCCCCCTCTCCCGGGTGGGAGAGGGGTCGGGGGTGAGGGTGACACGCTTCAGTGTGAAGCTGTGACCGTCGTGCTGGCAGCTCAACGCTCAGTGCTTTCTGCGGAATCGTAGCACCCTCACCCCTAACCCCTCTCCCACACGGGAGAGGGGAATTTTGGCACCTTGCCTGGACAGCCTGAATGCGCCGCTGCCTCGTCCTTCTCCTCGCGCTCTGCTGCGCCGCCTGGGTCCTCCCGGCCGCCGCGCAGACCGGGCCTGACGCCGCCTATGCCCGGCTCGCCAGCGACAGCTATTCCGACATCGAGGCCGCCATCGCGGGCCTCGCCGCCAGCGGCGACCCTAAGGCCGGGCTCGTGCTGCGGGCGCTCGCCGACAACCGGCTGCTCTACCGCCCGGACGACAAGGCGCTGGCGATCAAGGACGGTGCCAAGGTCGCCGACGCCCGCACCGGCGCCGCGGTGGCGCCCGAGGGCCTGAAACCCGTGCGGGTCAACAACCGGGTGCGGCGCGCGATCGATGCGGCTTTCGGCACCCTGAACCTCCTCGCTCCCGACCCGGCCACCCGTCGGACCGCCGCCGACGCGGTGCTCAGGGCCCGCGACGTCGCTGCGCTCCCGGCCCTCGACGCGGCGCTCGCCCGCGAGACCGATGCGGGCGTGAAGCGCAGCCTGCAGGAGGCCCGCGCCGCGGCGCTGCTGGCCAAGCCCGGCGCGTCCGAGATCGAACGGCTCTCGGCCGTCGACACCCTCCAGGCCCGCGGCGATTCGGAGGCGCTGGCCATCCTGCGCGGCCTCTCGGGCGATTCCGTCCAGAGCGTGCGCGACGCCGCCGCCCGCGGCGTCTCGGCCATCGAGACCCGCCAGGCGCTGATGGCGAACGTGCAGAACGCCTGGTACGGCATTTCGCTCGGCTCGGTGCTGCTGCTCGCCGCCATCGGGCTCGCCATCACCTTCGGGGTGATGGGGATCATCAACATGGCCCACGGCGAGATGGTGATGCTCGGCGCCTACACCACCTACCTGGTGCAGGAGCTGATCCGCCAGAAGGCCCCCGGCCTGTTCGACTGGTCGCTGCCGATCGCGATCCCGCTCGCCTTCCTGGTCGCCGGCGCCGTCGGCATCCTGATCGAGCGGACCGTCATCCGCCACCTCTACGGCCGGCCGCTGGAGACCCTGCTCGCCACCTGGGGCATCAGCCTGATCCTGCAGCAGGCGGTGCGCTCGGTCTTCGGCCCGACCAACCGCGAGGTCGGCGCGCCGTCCTACATGGCGGGCGCCTTCGACCTGTTCGGCCTCTCGATCACCTGGGGACGGCTCTGGATCGTGGTCTTCGCGATGGCCGTCTTCGTCGCCCTCAACCTGATCCTGAAGGCGACCTCGTTCGGCCTGAAGACCCGTGCCGTCACCCAGAACCGCCGCATGGCGGCCGCCATGGGCATCCGCACGCCGTGGATCGACGCCTTCACCTTCGGCCTCGGCTCCGGCATCGCCGGCGTCGCCGGGGTGGCCCTGTCGCAGATCGACAACGTCTCGCCGAATCTCGGCCAGGGCTACATCATCGACTCGTTCCTGGTCGTGGTCTTCGGCGGCGTCGGCAACCTGTGGGGCACGCTGGTGGCCGCACTGACGCTGGGCGTCGCCAACAAGTTCCTCGAGCCCTATGCGGGCGCGGTGCTGGGCAAGATCCTGCTCCTCGTCTTCATCATCCTGTTCATCCAGAAGCGGCCGCGCGGCCTGTTCGCGCTCAAGGGCCGGGCGGTGGAGGCCTAACATGCTGCTCTCCCGCATCGACAAGCCGGGCTGGATCTTCCTCGGCGTGATCGCCGCAGCCTGCATCGTGGTGCCGGCCCTGAACCTCCTGACGGCCCCGGGCTCAGGCCTCCACGTGCCGACCTACGCCGTCTCGCTGATGGGCAAGTACCTCGCCTACGCGATCCTGGCGCTCAGCCTCGACCTCGTCTGGGGCTATTGCGGCATCCTCTCGCTCGGCCACGGGGCGTTCTTCGCGCTCGGCGGCTACGCGATGGGTATGTACCTGATGCGCCAGATCGGCCCGCGCGGCGTCTACGGCAACCCGATCCTGCCCGACTTCATGGTGTTCCTGAACTACAAGGAGCTGCCCTGGTACTGGCACGGCTTCGACTGGTTTCCCTTCGCGGCCGTGATGGTGCTGCTGGTGCCCGGCATCCTCGCCTTCGTGTTCGGCTGGCTCGCCTTCCGCTCGCGGGTGACCGGCGTCTACCTGTCGATCATCACCCAGGCGATGACCTTCGCGCTGATGCTCGCCTTCTTCCGCAACGACATGGGATTGGGCGGCAACAACGGGCTGACCGACTTCAAGGACATCCTGGGCTTCAGCGTGCAGGCGCAAGGGACGCGCGTCGTCCTGTTCGTCCTCACCGCCGTGGCGCTGGCGCTCGCCTATCTCGTCGCCCGCTTCATGACGACCTCCGCCTTCGGCAAGGTGCTGATCGCAATCCGGGATGCCGAATCGCGCACCCGCTTCCTCGGCTACCGCACGGCGCATTACAAGGCGCTGGCCTTCACGGTCTCGGCCATGATGGCGGGGGTCGCCGGCGCCCTCTACGTGCCGCAGGTCGGCATCATCAACCCGTCCGAATTCGCCCCGGCCAACTCGATCGAGGCGGTGATCTGGGTCGCGGTCGGCGGGCGCGGGACGCTGGTCGGTGCGGCGCTCGGCGCGGTGCTGGTCAATTACGCCAAGACGCTGCTCACCGGTGCGCTGCCCGACGCCTGGCTGTTCGCGCTCGGCGCCCTGTTCGTCGTCGTCACCCTGTTCCTGCCCAAGGGCATCCTCGGCACCCTGACCGAACGGCTCGGCTCCCGCCGCGCCAAGGCCCGCCTGCCGGGCCCGAAGCCGGGCGACATCCCCCCTGCCCTGGCCGAGGAGGGCCGCGGATCATGAGTGCCGCGATGGCTCTGCCCGTTTCCGATCCCGTTCACGAGAAGCGCCTCACCCAGGCCCTGCTCTACGTCGACGACATCAAGGTCACGTTCGACGGCTACCGGGCGCTGCGCGGTCTGTCCCTGACCCTGATGCCCGGCGAGATGCGGGCGATCATCGGTCCGAACGGCGCCGGCAAGACCACGATGATGGATTGCATCACCGGCAAGACCCGGCCCGATACCGGCCAGGTGATCTATGACGGCATGCACGACCTGACCCGGATGGACGAGGCGGCCATCGCCGAGCTCGGCATCGGCCGCAAGTTCCAGAAGCCGACGGTGTTCGAGAGCCAGACGGTCGCCGACAACATCCTGCTGGCGCTGAAAGGCCCCCGGGCCGCGACCGCCTCTTTGTTCGGCTGGCGCAACCGGGTCGAGCGGGCGCAGATCGACGCCATCCTGGAGACCGTGGGGCTGATCGCCCACCGGGGGCGCCCGGCGGCCGATCTCTCGCACGGCCAGAAGCAGTGGCTCGAGATCGGCATGCTGCTGGCGCAGGACCCCAAGCTCCTCCTCGTCGACGAGCCGGTCGCCGGCATGACCGACGCCGAGACCGAGGCGACCGCGACGCTGCTCCGCCGCATCGCGAAGGACCATGCGGTGATCGTGGTCGAGCACGACATGCACTTCGTGCGGGCGCTCCAGTGCCGCGTCACCTGCCTGCACGAGGGCGCGGTGCTGGCCGAGGGCTCGATCGATTCCGTCTCGGCCGACCCGCGGGTGGTCGAGGTCTATCTCGGCCGCTGAGGATTCTTTTCGACATGCTCTCCGTCGAGACCATCGATCTTCATTACGGCGCGGCGCAGGCCCTGCGCGGCGTCTCGCTCCAGGCCGAACTCGGCAAGGTGACGGCGGTACTCGGCCGCAACGGTGTCGGCAAGACGTCGCTCATGCGCGCCATCGTCGGCCAGCAGCCGGTATCGAAGGGCGCGGTCAAGTTGGATGGCCGCGACATCAGCCGGCTCGCCCCCTACGACCGTGCCCGCCAGGGCATCGCCTTCGTGCCGCAGGGACGCGAGATCTTCCCGCTGCTCACCGTCAAGGAGAACCTCGAGACCGGCTTTGCCCCCTGCAAGCGCGCCGACCGCTACGTGCCGGCCGAGATCTACGACCTCTTTCCCGTCCTCAAGGACATGCTGGGCCGCCGCGGCGGCGACCTCTCGGGCGGCCAGCAGCAGCAGCTTGCGATCGGCCGCGCCCTGGTGACGCGCCCCCGCGTCCTCGTCCTCGACGAGCCGACGGAAGGGATCCAGCCCTCGATCATCAAGGATATCGGCCGGGCGATCGACTACCTCCGGGGCAAGGGCGACATGGCGATCGTGCTGGTCGAGCAGTACTTCGAATGGGCCCGCGACCTCTGCGACACCTACGCGGTGATGGACCGCGGCCAGGTGGTCGAGGCGGGGCCGCGCTCGGGGATGGTCGAGGCGCAGGTGCGGCGGTGGTTGTCGGTGTGACGGGCGGCGACCTGAGTATGTGGCTTGAACGTCGGCGGCTGCACTTCTCAATACGTGTTTGATGTGAGCCGGCCAATGCGGCGACGCTCCGCATTGGCAAGAGATCCGGGGCAGGGGGCCAGGGTGCTCGCGTCAGGACGCAACTGTTTTTCCATTCCGGTCGAGGCGACGTGATGTGGACCTCGGCGCAGATCACCATCACCATCGAGGAGGTATACGGGAATACGGTTCTGGTCAGGATCGCACTGCCGGTCGGTGTGCTGGAGGTGATCGGAGAGGCGGATTTCCGCGGCCGGGAACTCCGCGTTACAAATGCCCATATCCAGGGCCTCTCCCCCGGCGCGCTCGGCCGGGCGGGCCTCAACTCCCTCGGTCGCAAGATCTTGGAGATCTACGATGTCGACGTCGTCCACGTTGCGGGAGCGTCTCGGACTACCGGCCGAAACCCCGACCGACCGCCCCGCCCCTTCCGGTATCCTCGCCGCCGCTGAGTTCCATCCGCTTGGTCCCATCACGGAGCCGGTGAGTCTTGCCCGCGTGCTGCGAGAACTCGGTCTCGATCTGTCCCAGGCTCATGGCATCGTAACGGAACTCGTAGCGGGGCGAGCCGCCGGGGCAGCCGGCATTCTCGATCTGAGAGCCGATGTTCTGTCGTCTATCGTTCGTCTCGGTGCTTTGGTTGTGCTTCAGGTAGGCAAGACAGATACGTATGAAGTGTACCGGCTCAAGGAAATATCACATCCGGTCAAGATTCTATCGTAGCGAGGCGGGGTGCCTCGCGGAAGGCTGGAGCGCCAGCCATCCAAGGCTAGCGGGAGAAGACACGGACGGCGTGCCCGGCGATGTCCCGCGTCCGCGAATTCGCGACAGTGAGGTCCGACAGGAACTCGCTCTTGAGAGAGCACAGCACGTCCGCGTAGACCCTCGACCCTCGCTGCGTCTCGTAACCGAGCAGTGGATCGAGCAGGCGCTCGTCGGCATCGTCGGGCAGAACCACGAGAATGTCCCAGTCGCTGTCCGGACCCGCCGTACCCTTCGCACGGCTGCCGAACAGCAGCACGTCCTCCGGAGCGTGCACGGCCTCGATCCGCTCCAGGAGTGTCTTCAGCGCGGGATATTCGCCCGTGGCGGGCACGAGTTCCGCGACGGATGCCGGCGTGGTCATCGTTTGATCCTCACCTCCCCATCTTAGCAAGCGCATGGCCTGCCGTCATCGAGCCTTGACTCGGAGGGGATGTCGGGCTGCGAAGGCCGAGGTGCACGCCGGGGCCGTGCTCCGATGAAGGTCCTGTCAAGCTTTCATACCCCGACCCTACCGTCCGACACCGCCCCCGACCACCTTGCATTCCGCCCGCACCCGGATTATCTCCTCGAACAACAGTTCTGTTCGTGGCCGGTGAGGCTGCGGTGCGGGAGTGGGTCCCCCCGGGGCCCGCTCTTTTTTATTGCCGCGATGCCTCCCCGGGCGCGAGCCGAACGCCAGATTGCCTCCCCTCAAGGGCGCCCCTCGGGGGAGCCGCGGCACAGACATCCATGACCGACGCCCCAGACCAGAACCCGGCCGAGAAGCGCCTCATCACCGAGACCGGCATCGCCGCGCGCGTGGCGCAGATCATCGAGCCCGCGATCGAGGGCCTCGGCTTCCGCCTCGTGCGGGTGAAGGTCTCGAGCCAGAACGGCTGCACGGTGCAGATCATGGTCGAGCGGCCGGACGGCACCATGTCGGTCGACGAGTGCGAGACCGTCAGCCGCACGATCTCGCCGATCCTCGACGTCGACGATCCGATCGGCGGCGCCTACTACCTCGAGATCTCCTCGCCGGGGATCGACCGGCCGCTGGTGCGCGCGGGCGACTTCGCCCGCTGGGCCGGCTACGAGGCCAAGGTCGAGCTGGCGATGCCGCTCGACGGGCGCAAGCGCTTCCGCGGCATCATCCGGGCCCCGCAAGGCGACACGGTCCGCATCGACCTGCCCGACGTGAAGGAGGGCCTGCCATCCTCCTACGACATTCCCCTGCGCGACATCGGCGAGGCCCACCTCGTCCTCACCGACGCCCTGGTGCGCGAATCCCTGCGGCGCGGCTCGGCCCCGCCGCAGGACGACGAGGAGGATGACGAGGACGAGGGCCAAGGCCCCGCCGTCAGCCACTGAGACCGCCCCAGCGACCCGTAACCAACGAAGAACCAGGAAGGACTGATCCGATGGCCGTCGTCAGCGCCAACAGGCTCGAACTCCTCCAGATCGCCGAGGCGGTCGCGCGCGAGAAGGTCATCGACCGCTCGATCGTGATCGGCGCGATGGAGGAGGCGATCGCCAAGGCCGCCCGCTCGCGCTACGGCGCCGAGACCGACGTGCACGCCGAGATCGACCCCCGCACCGGGGCGCTGCGCCTGTCGCGCCACCTCCTGGTGGTGGACGAGGTCGAGAACGACGCCCGCGAGATCGACCTGCCGTCGGCGCGGCGCCACAACCCCGCCGCCCAGGTCGGCGACGTGATCTCCGACACCCTGCCGCCGTTCGATTTCGGCCGCGTCGCCGCCCAGTCGGCCAAGCAGGTCATCGTCCAGAAGGTCCGCGAGGCCGAGCGCGAGCGCCAGTACGACGAGTACAAGGACCGCATCGGCGAGGTCGTCAACGGCCTGGTCAAGCGCGTCGAGTACGGCAACGTCATCGTCGATCTCGGCCGCGGCGAGGGCATCGTGCGCCGCGACGAGTCGATCCCGCGCGAGACCTTCCGCCCCGGCGACCGCATCCGCGCCTACCTGTTCGACGTCCGCCACGAGGTGCGCGGGCCACAGATCTTCCTCTCGCGCTCGCACCCGCAATTCATGGCCAAGCTCTTCGGCCAGGAAGTGCCGGAGATCTACGACGGCATCGTCGAGGTGAAGGCGGTCGCCCGCGATCCGGGCTCGCGCGCCAAGATCGCGGTGATCTCGCGCGATTCCTCGATCGACCCGGTCGGTGCCTGCGTCGGCATGCGCGGCTCCCGCGTCCAGGCGGTGGTCGGCGAGCTGCAGGGCGAGAAGATCGACATCATCCCGTGGTCGCAGGACCAGGCGACCTTCATCGTCAACGCGCTCCAGCCGGCCGAGGTGGTCAAGGTGGTGCTCGACGAGGAGGCCGACCGCATCGAGGTGGTGGTGCCCGACGACCAGCTCTCGCTCGCCATCGGCCGGCGCGGCCAGAACGTGCGGCTCGCCTCCCAGCTCACCGGCTGGGACATCGACATCCTGACCGAGGCCGAGGAATCGGAGCGCCGGCAGAAGGAGTTCGTCGAGCGCACCAACACCTTCATGCAGGCCCTCGACGTCGATGAGACCGTGGGTCAGCTCCTCGCCGCGGAAGGCTTCCGCTCCGTCGAGGAGATCGCCTATGTCGAGCCGACGGAGCTCGCCAACATCCAGGGCCTCGACGAGGAGACCGGCGCCGAGATCCAGGCCCGTGCCCTCGACTACCTCAACCGCATCGAGGCCGAGAACGACGCCCGCCGCATCGAACTCGGCGTCGCCGACGAGCTGCGCGACATCGACGGCATCACGACGCCGATGATGGTCGCACTCGGCGAGAACGACGTGAAGAGCGTCGAGGATCTCGCCGGCTGCGCCACCGACGACCTCGTCGGCTACACCGAAGGCCGCGGTCCCGAAGCAGTGCGCCATGCCGGCTACCTCGACGGGTTCGAGGTCTCCCGCGCCGAGGCCGAGGCGATGATCATGGCCGCCCGCGTCCATGCCGGCTGGATCGAGGCACCCCCGCCGGAAGAGGTGCAGGACGGCGACGAGTCCGAGGGTGAAGAGGGCGTCGAGGCCGAGCACGCCGAGGGTCAGGACGAGGGCGACGAGTCCGAGGCCGTTCCGGTCGAGGAGGAGGCCGCCGCGACCGCCGAGCGGCAGCCGACCTGAGGCCCGACGCAACGATGGACCCGACCATGCAGGACGACACCCAGGACGCGGACGCGCTGCCGCCGGACGTCCTCGACGCCGGCGCCGGGCGCGGCCGCGCCAATGCGGAGCGCACCTGCCTGGTCACGCGCGAGGCGGGCCCTCCCGAGCGGATGCTCCGCTTCGCGCTCGGCCCCGACAACCAGGTGGTGCCGGACCTGCGCGCCCGGCTCCCCGGCCGCGGCGCCTGGGTCACGGCGACCCGGGCCATGGTGCAGGAGGCGGTGAAGAAGCGTCTGTTCCAGCGCGCCTTCCGGCAGAAGGACGCCCGCGTGGCGCCCGATCTCGCCGATGTGATCGAGGCGGGGCTGCGCGAGGACTTGCGCCAGAGTTTCTCCCTCGCCAACAAGGCGGGGTGCGTCGTCACCGGCTTCACCAAGGTGGAGAGCGCGGTGGATAGCCCGACCGGGGTCAAGGCCCTGGTCCATGCCAGCGATGCGAGCCCGGACGGGCGCCGCAAGCTCGCCCAGGCATTGCGAAGGCGCTATGGCGATGCCATATCGAGGATCCCGGTGCTCGACGACCTGTCCGGTGAAGAATTGGACATGGCCTTGGGCCGGGATCATGTGATACACGCTGCCCTCGTCGCGGGAGCCGGCACTGCCGGCTTGCTCGCGCGTTGGCGTCGGCTCCACGTCTTCCGCGGCGGGACGGCGACGTCGGGACGTGCCGGAACGGAGCCTTCGGGCTCCGACGCGGCGCTCCCGGACGCTGTCCAGGATGGTGGAACATCGCTGCGGACCGGCCCCCCGGAGGCCGGTGGTTGAACGAATCGAATGGGATCGGCCCGGTTGCTGGGTGCGCTCCCGGGAACACGATGGGAGGCGGCCACCGGGAGGCCGGGTCCCGGGACGGACGAGAACCCCCAGGGTCTGAACTGAATGAGTGAGACGAAGAATCCGGGCGACAAGACGTTGCAACCCGGCCCCGCCAAGACGCTGTCGATGAAGCGTCCGATCGAGCAGGGCACGGTGCGCCAGAGCTTCTCCCATGGCCGCTCGAAGGCGGTCGTGGTCGAGACGGTGAAACGTCGCCCCGGCGGCGCGCCGGCCCCGGCCGCGCCGAAAGACGCGGCGCCGAGCCAGGCGCGTTCCGCTCCCCAGGGGCAGGGCCGCTCCGGCGCGTCGCGCCAGGACCGTCCGGGCGCTGCGCGCTCCGGCGTCGTGCTGCGCACGCTGAGCGATCAGGAACAGAGCGCCCGCATGGCCGCCCTCGTCGACGCCAAGCGTCGCGAGGAGGAGGAGCGCCGCCGCGCCGCCGAGGAGGCGCAGCGCCGCGTCGAGCGCGAGGCCGCCGAACTGCGTGAGCGTGAGGCCGCCGAGGCCCGCAAGCACGAGGAGGAGGAGCGTCGTCGGCAGGAGGATGCGCGCAAGCGCCGTGCCGCCGAGGAGGCCGAGCGCCGCGCCCAGGAGGATGCGGCCCGCGCCGCCTCGGCTCCGGCTCCGGCCGCCCCTGAGGCTCCGGCGGCTGCGGCTGCGCCGGCCGCTGCGGCCCCGCGCCAGGCGGCCCCGGCTGCGGCCCGTGCCGCCGCTCCGGCCGGTGCGCGTCCCGCCGCCGCTGCGGGCGCTCGCCCGGTTGCTCCCGGCGCCCGTCCTGCCGCCGCAGGGGCCCGCCCTGCCGCCGCCGGTGCCCGTCCGGGCGCCCCGGCCGGTGCGCGTCCGGCTGCGCCCGCCGGAACCCGCCCGGCGACCCCGAGCACCGGAATCACCCGTCCGAGCGCTCCGGCCGAGCCGCGTCGCACGCTGACGGCCGATGCCCGCAAGCCGCGCGACCTGAACTTCATGGCCCGTCCGGCTCCGAAGCCGGAGCCCGAGCCCGCGAAGCCCGAGCCCGCGGCCGCCAAGACCGCAGCTGCGGCCAAGCCCGCGACGGGCGCCGCCGCCACCGCGCGTCCCGCCACCGGCCGTCCGGCCGCGGCGGAGGAGGAGGCCGAGACCAAGCGGGTCATCCGCCGTCCCGGCATGCCGCTCAAGGTCATCACCCCGCCTAAGACGCCGAAGTCGCCGGGCGGCGACCGCAACCGCGGCCGCCTGACCATCGCGACGGCGACCTCGGGCGAGGACGAGCGCACCCGCTCGCTCGCGTCGTTCCGCCGCCGCAACCAGCGCCTGACCGGCCACCGCCAGGTGGAGCAGAAGGAGAAGCTGGCCCGCGAGGTGGTCATCCCGGAGACGATCACCATCCAGGAGCTCGCCAACCGGATGAGCGAGCGGGCGGTCGACGTCATCCGCATGCTGATGAAGCAGGGCCAGATCCACAAGATCACGGATGTGATCGACTCGGATTCGGCGCAGCTCATCGCCGAGGAGCTCGGCCACACTGTGCGCCGCGTCGCGGAGTCGGACGTCGAGGAGGGCCTGTTCGACGAGCCCGATACCGACGACGACACCCAGCCGCGCCCGCCGGTCGTGACCATCATGGGCCACGTCGACCACGGCAAGACCTCGCTGCTCGACGCGATCCGCAACGCCAACGTCGTCTCCGGCGAGGCGGGCGGCATCACGCAGCATATCGGCGCCTATCAGGTGACCTCGCCCTCCGGCGGCAAGATCACCTTCATCGACACTCCCGGCCACGCGGCCTTCACCTCGATGCGCGCCCGCGGCGCCCGGGTGACGGACATCGTGGTGCTGGTGGTGGCGGCCGATGACGGCGTCATGCCGCAGACGATCGAGGCGATCTCCCACGCCAAGGCTGCCGAGGTGCCGCTGATCGTGGCGATCAACAAGATCGACAAGCCGGACGCGAACCCGCAAAGGGTCCGCACCGAGCTCCTGCAGCACGACATCCAGGTCGAGTCGATGGGCGGCGAGACCCTCGAATTCGAGGTCTCGGCCAAGACCAAGGACGGCCTCGACGAGCTGCTGGAGGGCCTCGCCCTCCAGGCCGAGATCCTGGACCTGCGCGCCAACCCCGAGCGGTCGGCCGAGGGTACGGTGATCGAGGCCAAGCTCGACCGCGGTCGTGGCCCGGTGGCGACGGTGCTCGTCGAGCGCGGCACCCTGCGCACCGGCGACATCGTGGTGGCGGGCGCCGAATGGGGCCGCGTGCGCGCCCTGGTCGACGATACCGGCCGCAACACCAAGGAAGCGGCGCCGTCGGTTCCGGTCGAGGTGCTGGGCTTCAACGGCACGCCGGAGGCGGGCGACCGCGTCGCGGTGGTCGAGAACGAGGCCCGGGCCCGCGAGGTCACCGAGTACCGCGCCCGCATGAAGCGCGAGCGCGCGGCGGCCACCGGCAGCGGTGCCGGCCGGACGCTGATGGACATGATGCGCGACCTCAAGGAGGGCGCCGGCCGCAAGGAGTTCCCGCTCGTCATCAAGGGCGACGTGCAGGGCTCCGTCGAGGCCATCGCCGGCTCGCTCGAGAAGCTCGGCAACGACGAGGTGATGGCCCGCATCCTGCACACGGGTGTCGGCGGCATCACCGAGTCGGACATCACCCTGGCCCAGGCCTCGGGTGCGGTCGTGTTCGGCTTCAACGTCCGCGCCCACAAGGAGGCCCGCGAGGCCGCCGAGCGGGCGGGCGTCGAGATCCGCTACTACAACATCATCTACGACCTCGTGGATGACGTGAAGGCGGCGATGTCGGGCCTGCTGCCGCCGACGCTCCGCGAGGAGCGCCTGGGCGAGGCGCGCATCCTCGAGATCTTCAACGTCTCGAAGGTGGGCAAGATCGCCGGTTGCCGGGTCGAGGACGGCCGGGTCGAGCGCGGCGCCCATGTCCGCCTCATCCGCGACAACGTGGTGGTGCACGAGGGCAAGCTCTCGCAGCTCAAGCGCTTCAAGGACGACGCCAAGGAAGTGGCGGCCGGCCAGGAATGCGGCATGGCCTTCGAGAACTACCAGGACATGCGTCCGCGTGATGTGATCGAGTGCTACATCGTGCACGAGGAGCGTCGCACGCTCTGACGCGACCCCGCTGCCATCGGCCGTCCGCCGTCATGGCGGCGGCCGCCACGAAGACCGCGAGCCCGGGACGCCAGCGTCCCGGGCTCGTCGGTTCATAGGATGACAGCCGCGTGGGCCTGGAGGCCAGATGGCCGCCCCGCGGCCCGGTCCGAGCCCGGAGAGACGATGGTGCGCAAACCCCAGGAATCCGCAGGCCCCTCGCAGCGCCAGCAGCGCGTGGCCGAACTCGTGCGGCACGCCCTCGCCGAGGTGCTGAGCCGCGGCGACATCCAGGATCCGGTGCTGAGCCAGCACGTGATCACGGTGCCGGAGGTCCGCATGTCGCCGGACCTCAAGCTCGCCACCGCCTACGTCATGCCGCTGGGCGGCACGGACGAGCGCCCGGTGATCGAGGCGCTGGAGCGCAACAAGAAGGTGCTGCGCCAGGAGGTGGCCCGCCGGGTGGCGCTCAAATTCGCCCCCGACCTGCGCTTCCGCCGCGACGAGACCTTCGATGAGGCGGCGCGGATCGACGCGCTCCTGCGCAGCGACAAGGTCCAGCGCGATCTCGGCTCCGAGGAGCCGGATGCCGAGGACGAGGACGCCTCCCCGGGCCGGTGAACCCGCGCCCGGGTGAAGACTTGAGACCCTACAGGATCGGCACGGACGAACGCGGGCGACAAGTCCCGCGGCGACCGCCGTTCGAGAACGGACACAGGATGACGATGCACGAGGATCAGCCCGCAGAGCCCCCCGCGCCGCAGGCGAGCCGCCCCGCGCGCGACGGAGCCCCCCGTCAGGACCGGCCCCGCGGCCGCGGGCGCCCGCCGGGCGACCGGCCCAAGCGCCGCGAGATCAGCGGCTGGGTGATCCTCGACAAGGGCGTCGGCATGACCTCGACCCACGCGGTCGCGGCGGTCAAGCGCGCCCTCAACGCCAAGAAGGCCGGCCACGCCGGAACGCTCGATCCGCTCGCCTCCGGCATCCTGCCGATCGCGCTGGGCGAGGCGACGAAGACCGTCCCCTTCGTGATGGACGGCCGCAAGGCCTATGTCTTCTCGGTCACCTGGGGCGTCGAGACCGACACCGACGACGCGGAAGGGCGCCCCGTGGCGACCTCCGACGACCGCCCCACCCAGGAGCAGGTCGAGGCGATGCTGCCGCGCTTCGTCGGCGCGATCGAGCAGGTGCCGCCGCGCTACTCGGCGATCAAGATCCAGGGCGAGCGCGCCTACGACCTCGCCCGCGACGGCGAGGTGGTGGAGCTGGTCGCGCGCCCGGTGCAGATCGACCGGCTGGCGATCGTCGCCCACAGTCCTGAGCGAACCGTGATCGAGGCCGAGTGCGGCAAGGGCACCTACGTGCGCGCCATCGCCCGCGACCTCGGCCGGGCGCTCGGCTGCTACGGCCACGTCTCGGCCCTGCGCCGCACCCGCGTCGGCCCCTTCGCCGAGGACCAGTCCTGCACCATCGGGGCGCTCGAGGCCGCCGAGGCCGAGGCCAACGCCGCGGTCCTGCGCCCGGTCGAGACCGCCCTCGACGCTGTGCCGCACGTGCCGGTCTCCCGCGACATGGCGATGCGGCTGATGCGCGGCCAGCCGGTGATCCTGCGCGGCCGCGACGCGCCGACCGAGGGCAAGGCCTACGCGACCTGCGGCGGCGTGCTCGTGGCGGTCGGCGACGTCGAGCGGGGGGAGCTCGTGCCGCACCGGGTGTTCCACCTCGGCGGCACCGCCCCGCGCAACGGCTAGAGAAGAGGGCAGGGGGCGATGACCGACGGGCTGATGGCCGATCCGCGGGTGCTGTGGAGCGAGGACGTCCTGCGCTACCGCGACACCGACGCCAACGGCCACGTCAACAACGCGGTCTTCGCCGCCTTCTGCGAGAGCGGCCGGGTGCAGTTCTTCGCAACCCACCTGACCCCGCTGCTCACCCCCGATACCTTCTTCGTCATCGCCCGCTTCGTCATCGATTACCGGGCGGAGCTGCACTATCCGGGCCGGATCCGCACCGCGACCTGGCTCGCCCGCGCGGGCCGCACCTCGCTCGGCTTCCACCACCGCATCCTCACCGGCGATACGGTGGCGGGCGAGGCGGAATCGGTCTGCGTGCTGTTGTCGAAGGAGACGCGCCGGCCGGCGCCGCTCGGGCCGGCCGGCGAGGCGGCGGCGCGGCTGGTGATCGAGGGGGCTTGAGGGGACGCGCCGGCCGAACCTCTCCCGGGGATGCCATTTTTCGGTCGCCCCGATCGACGGTGTCGTCGCGCGTTGTCGACGGCCGGCGGAATAGACCTTACCATGGGGCAGACATCGAGTCGTCCCCGGACGGCCGCGCACCGACCGGGGGAGGCCGCACATGGACGATCGCATCGACATCGACCTGTCCATGGCGCAGGCCTCCGCCGAGCGTGTCCGGGCCGCGCTGATCAAGCTCCGCGCGACCCACGATCTCGGCCGCTACGAATACACGAGACGCATCAGGATCGCCCCGACCGGGCCGGCCTACAGCCACCCGGTGCTGACCTTGAACACCAGCCTCTGGGCCGAGCCGGCGATCCTGTGCACCTATCTGCACGAGCAGATGCACTGGTACGCGACGTGGTACTCGCACACCAACCCGTCCGGCTGGCGCGAGATCTGGCGGTCGATCCGGGCGGCGCTCCCCTCGATGCCGATCGGCTTCCCGCAGGGAGCGGAGAACGAGCATTCCTCGTATCTCCACGTCGTCGTGAACTACCTGGAGGTCGCGGCGGCCGCCGACCTCCTCGGTCCGGCCGCGGCCCGGGAGCTCGCGGCCAAGAACTTCATCTATCGCGGCATCTACGCGATCGTGCTCCGCGAGTGGGAGTTCCTGACGGCCTTGTACCGGAGGCAAGGTCTGATCCCGATCCGCCCTGCGAGCGACCTGTCGGAGCAGGACCTGCAACTGGCAGCGCTCATGGAGGAGGCGCCGACCGCGTGACGGGCTGTGTCCCCAGCTTCTCGAGGGACGCACCGAGAGGCGTGGACGCCGGCCCCGCCGCGCCGTAATCCATGCGGCAGGCCGCCGCGACGGCCTGTCGATCGCCAGGATGGTGCGTGCCGTGCAGCTGCGGGCCCTGATCTACTTCAACGAGCTCGCCCGGCACGGCTCGATGCGGCGGGCGGCGGAGAAGCTCGGCATCGCGCCGACCGCGATCAGCCGGCAGATCGAGAACCTCGAATACCATTTCGGTGCGCCCCTGGTGGAGCGCGACCCGACCGGGATCCGGCTCACCGCCGCCGGCGAGCTGCTCGCCGCCCGCTCCGCCCGGTCCTTGCGCGAGCTCGACCACGTCCGCACCCTGATCGACGACCTCAAGGGCCTGCGGGCGGGCCGCGTCACGGTCTATGCCAGCGGGGCGGCGGCCTCCGGCCTGCTGGTGCCGGCGCTGGCCGATTTCTCCGCGAGCTATCCGGATGTGCGCTTCGAGGTGGTGGTGGCGAGCGTCGGGCGCACCATGCAGGCCCTCGCCGACGGGGAGGCGGACCTCGCCGTCACCCTGTTCACGCCGCAGCAGGCCGAGACCGCCGTGCGCTGCCGCGTGCCGGTCGACCATGCCGCCGTGATGGCGCCCGATCATCCCCTCGCCGACCGCCTGCAGGTCGGCCCGCGCGATCTCCTCTCCTATCCGGTGGCTGTGCCGGACGCGGCCTTCGGGGTGCGCCAGGCCCTCGACGGACAGATGCGCGAGGCCGGCCTGCCGGCCCTCGATCCGGTCTTCACCACCAGCGCCCTCGAGATCCAGCTCGAACTCGCCCGCCGCGGCCGGGCGCTGCTGGTCCTACCCCCCTTCACCGTGCGCCGCGACGAGGCGGCGGGCACGCTGGTGACGCGGCCCTTTCGCGATCTGCGCGTGCGCACCCATCTCGACCTGTCGCACCTCAAGGACCGGCCGCTCTCCTTCGCTGCCGCCAAGCTGGTGGCGGTTCTGGAGCAGCACATGCCCGGTTTTCGCGCAGACGGCGAGGTGTAGCGGTTTCGGCTACGGGGTGCGCACCAGATCGCTGTTGCGGCCACACCAAAAATACTGATCTCCTAGCGGAACCGAGAAGCCGCACGGCAGAGGCGGCCGGTTCCAACGCCAATCGAGGGGTTCCATGGTCTCACGCACGCGCTTCCCCCGTCGTTGCCTGCTGACGGGCGCCCTTCTCGCCGCGCTCGCCCTGCCGGGGCTCGCCGGTGCCGCCCTGGCCGCCCCGCGCACCGACCTCGTGCTCGGCATGCCGGTCGAGCCGCCGGGCCTCGACCCGACCAGCGCCGCCCCGACCGTGATCGGCCAGGTGGTGTGGCAGAACGTGTTCGAGGGCCTGACCCGGGTCGACCGCGACGGCAAGGTGCAGCCGCAACTGGCGAAGAGCTGGACTGTCTCTCCAGACGGCCTGACCTACACCTTCGCGCTCCAGCAGGGCGTGAAGTTCCACAACGGCGAGGCGTTCAACGCCGAGACGGCGAAATTCGCCCTCGACGCGATCCGGGCGCCGGGCTCGGTCAATCCGCAGAAGGCGCTCTACGCGGTCATCGCCGACGTCAAGGCGCTGGACCCCGCCACCCTGGTCCTGACGCTCTCCAAGCCCTCCGGCAACCTGCTGTTCTGGCTCGGCCTGCCGGCGGCCGTGATGGTCGAGCCGAAGTCGCGCGACGGCCTGAAAAGCAATCCGGTCGGCACCGGGCCGTTCCGTTTCGCCGCCTGGCGCAAGGGCGACCGGGTCGAGCTGACGCGCAGCCCCGACCATTGGGATGCCGCTCGCAAGGTCCATCTCGACAAGGTCACGTTCCGCTTCATCGGCGATCCTCAGGCCGCTGCCGCGGCGCTGCGGGCCGGCGACGTCGACGCCTTCCCGCTCCTGCCGGCGCCCGAGCTCTACGGCGCGTTCCAGAAAGACAAGGCGTTCAAGGCGGAGCCGGGCCTGACCGAGATGAAGGTCGTGGCCGGCGTGAACAATGCCGGAAAACCCTTCGCCGACAAGCGCGTGCGCCAGGCGCTGATGATGGCCGTCGACCGCAAGCTCCTGATCGAGGGCGCCTATTCCGGCTACGGCGCGCCGATCGGCAGCCACTACACGCCCAACGACCCGGGCTACAAGGACCTGACGGGGGTCTACCCCTACGACCCGAAGAAGGCGAAGGCGCTCTTGGCGGAAGCCGGCTACGCCAAGGGCCTGACCTTCACCTTCAAGTCGCCGCAGATGGCCTACGCCACCCGCACCGCCGAGATCCTGCAGGCGATGTTCTCCGAGGTCGGCGTCACGATGACCATCGTGCCGACCGAGTTCCCGGCGAAGTGGGTGCAGGAGGTGATGCGCGACCGCAGCTTCGACATGACGGTCATCGCTCATGCCGAGCCGCTCGACATCGCGATCTATTCCAACGACCCGTACTATTTCGGCTACAAGAACCCGGCCTTCAACGAGGTCGTGACGCAGGCGGCGCAGGCGACCGACGAGGCGACCCGGCTGAAGCTCTACGGCGACGCGCAACAGATCCTGGCCGACGACGTGCCGGCCCTGTTCCTGTTCGTGCTGCCGAAGCTCAGCGTGTGGAAGGCCAAGCTCACGGGCTTCTGGAAAAACGAGCCGGTGCCGTCGAACGACCTGACGGAAGTGCGCTGGACGGAGTAAAACATCTCGTCGCGAGTGAGTTCGCGCGAGGGATGTGAGCTTGTTCTCTCCCCGCGGGCGGCAGAGCTGTCCGGGGAAACGAAAAGACGCAGGCTTTTTCCCTCCCCCCCCTCTGCGGGGGAGGGTGGCGAACGGAGTGAGCCGGGAGAGGGGAACGCGACGGTGAAGGATGTAGCGCCCTTCATCAAGCGCGCGACCTCTCCGGAAGCGGCGTCCCCTCTCCCGACCCCCGCTGACGCGGGGGCCACCCTCCCCCGCAGAGGGGGGAGGGAAAAGCCCGCGCCATTTTTCCCCCCGGACAGCCCTGCGCGGGCGGGGAGAGGCGAGATACGCGCCTCGTCGAGCGAGGGAGCGTCTCTCGCTCCGATGACTGCCACACCAAGAGCACTTCCAATGCCCGAGCCCACCCCATGTTGAGGCACCTCGCCCGCCGCGCCGCCGGCTTCGCGGTCACCTTCCTGCTGATCTCGATACTGGTCTTCTGCATGATGGAGATCGTGCCGGGCGATCCGGCCTCGGCGATGCTCGGCACCTCGGCGACGCCCGAGACCCTGGCGGCCTTGCGCGCCCAGATGGGCCTCGATGCGCCGGCGCTCGTCCGGTACCTGCGCTGGCTCGGCGGGCTCGCGAGCGGCGATCTCGGCACCTCCTACACCTACGGCGTGCCGGTGGGCGCGCTGATCCGGGAGCGGCTGGCGGTGACGCTGCCGCTCACCGGGCTCGCGGTGCTGCTCGCCGTCGGCATCGCCCTGCCGCTCGGGGTCACCGCGGCCTCGCGGCCCGACGGCGCCGCCACCCTCTACGCACAGGCCGGCATCGCGGTGCCGAACTTCTGGATCGGGCTCCTGCTGATCATGGTGGTGGCGCTCGGCCTCGGCTGGCTGCCGGCCGGCGGCTTTCCGGGCTGGGACGCGCCGGGCTCGGCCCTGCGCGCCCTGCTCCTGCCGGCCCTGGCGCTCGCCATCCCGCAATCGGCGGTGCTGACCCGGGTGACGCGGGCCTCGGTGGTCGAGGTGATGAACGAGGATTTCGTGCGCACCGCCCGGGCCAAGGGCGCCTCGGTCTCCCGCGCCCTGTGGCGCCACGCGGTGCCGAACGCGCTGGTGCCGGTCATCACCATGCTCGGCCTGCAGATCTCGTTCCTGATCGGTGGCGCGGTGCTGGTCGAGAACTTGTTCACCCTGCCGGGCATGGGCCGGCTCGCCTGGCAGGCCCTGGCGCAGCGCGACCTGATCGTGATCCAGAACGTCGTGATGGTGTTCGCCACCATCGTCATCGTGGTCAATCTCGGGGTGGATCTGCTCTACACCGTGGTCGATCCCCGCCTGAGGAAGCGCGCATGACCGCCCTCGCCTTGAAGCTCCGGGGCGGCTGGCGCCCCGGCAGCGTCACCCTCCTCGTCGGCGGCATCCTGACGGCGCTCCTGGTCGGGATCGCGCTCACCTCCCTGGTCTGGACCCCCGAGGATCCGGCCCGGATGCGTATCCTCCAGAAGCTCAAGGGGCCGCTGGTCTCGGGGCTGCTCGGCACCGACCATCTCGGGCGCGACGTCGCCTCGATGCTGATGCGCGGCGCCTTCAACTCGCTCACCACCGCCTTCGCGGCGGTCGCGGTCGGGGCGGTGCTCGGCACGCTCGCCGGCGTCGCGGCGGCCGCGAACCACACCTGCGACGCGATCCTGATGCGGATCTGCGACGCGCTGTTCGCCCTGCCGCCGATCCTGTCGGCGATCATGCTCGGCGCGCTGCTCGGGCCCGGCGCGCTCACCGCCATCGTGGCGATCGGGGTGTTCATGATCCCGGTCTTCGCCCGGGTCACCCGGGGCGCGGCGATGCAGATCTGGGCGCGGGAATACATCATGGCCGCCCGCATGGCCGGCAAGGGCATTCCGCGCATCACCCTGGAGCACGTCCTGCCCAACATCGCCGGCCAGGTCATCGTCCAGGTCACGATCCAGCTCGCCATGGCGATCCTGACCGAGGCGGGCCTGAGCTTCCTCGGCCTCGGCCTGCCGCCGCCGGCTCCGACCTGGGGGCGGATGCTGGCGGAGTCGCAGACCTACCTGCTCCAGGCCCCCCACCTGGCCCTCGCCCCCGGCCTCGCCATCGCGGCCGCGGTGCTCGGCCTCAACCTCCTGGGCGACGGGCTCGCCGCCCGCCTCGACCCGCGCCGCCGGCAGGCCTCCTGATGCTCGCGATCCGCAACCTCTCCATCGCCTTCCCACGCCCCGGCGGCCCGGTCCGCGTCGTCGACGACGTCTCGGTCGCGGTCGGCCGCGGCGAGAGCCTCGGCATCGTCGGCGAATCGGGCTCCGGCAAGTCGATGCTGTCGCTCGCCACCATCGGGCTCCTGCCGAAGAGCGCCCGCACCTCCGGCGAGATCCTGCTCGAGGGCCGCGACATCCTGCAGATGCGCGAGCGCGAGCTGTGCTCGTTGCGCGGCCGGCGCATCGGCATGATCTTCCAAGAGCCGATGACGGCGCTCAACCCCGCCATGACCGCGGGCCAGCAGATCGCGGAAGGCATCCGCCTGCACCGCGACGTCGGCGGCGCGGAGGCCCGGGCGGAGGCGCTCCGCCTGCTCGAGCGGGTGCGGATCCCCGATCCGGCCCGGCGCATCGACAGCTACCCGCACGAGATGTCCGGCGGCCAGCGCCAGCGCGTCGGCATCGCCATCGCGCTCGCGCTCAAGCCCGACCTCCTGATCGCCGACGAGCCGACCACGGCCCTCGACGTGACGGTGCAGAAGGAGATCCTCGACATCCTCGACGAGCTGGTGGCCGATCTCGGCCTGTCCCTGATCCTGATCAGCCACGACCTCGGGGTGATCGCCCGCAGCACCGACCGGACCCTGGTGATGTGCCGCGGGCGCGCGGTGGAGGAGGGGCCGACCGAGCAGGTGCTGCGCCACCCGACCGCCCAGTACACGCGCGACCTGATCGCCGCCCTGCCGCGCCGCGCCCGGGCAGGCCTCGGCGAGACTGGGTCGGGCGAGGACAAGTCCGGCGGCGAGCCGCGCCGCGCCGCGGGAGGGGCCCGATGACCGCGCTCCTCTCGATCGAGAACCTGACCCGCGACTACGCGCTCCGGGGCAAGGGCGGCGTCACGCGGCATCTGCGGGCGGTCGACGGCGTGAGCCTCGACGTCGAGGCCGGCAGCATCTTCGCGGTGGTGGGCGAATCGGGCTGCGGCAAGTCCACCCTCGCCCGCATCGTCATGGCCCTCGACCGGCCGACCGGCGGCGCGGTGCGGCTCGGCGGCGACGACCTGTTCGCGCTCACGCCGAAGGCGCTGGCGCGCAAGCGCCGCGACTTCCAGATGGTGTTTCAGGACCCCTACGGCTCGCTCAACCCGCGCCACTCGGTCGGGCGCATCGTCGCCGAACCGCTCCATCTCCTCGACGACGCGCCGCGAGGCCGCGACCGCGCCGCCCTGGTCGCCCGCGCGCTGGAGGATGTCGGCCTGCCGGCGAGCGCCGCCGAGCGCTATCCGCACGAATTCTCCGGCGGCCAGCGCCAGCGCATCGCCATCGCCCGGGCGCTGATCACCAACCCGAAGCTCGTCGTCGCCGACGAGGCGGTCTCGGCCCTCGACCTCTCGATCCAGGCCCAGATCCTGCGCCTGATCCTGTCCCTGCGCGACCGCCACGGCCTGACGGTGCTATTCATCACCCACAATATCGGCGTCGTCGACGAGATCGCCGACCGGGTCGGGGTGATGCAGTCGGGCCGCCTGGTCGAGGAAGGCTCCGTGCGCGAGGTGCTGGATCACCCGCGCGAGGATTACACCCGCACCCTGCTCGCCGCCGAGCCGACGCTCGCGGCGCTGGGCCAGAGGCGCCGCCGGGCGTGACGGGAGGGGCGACCCCGCGTCATGTGGTTGACGCATGGCCGCCCCTCCATTCCGGCGCTTGCTGTGTGAGCCGTGATGTGTGAAATCGATTTCACGCACCGCGGCGATGGCGTCGCGGCGGTGCTGCCCTTCTTGGGCGTTTCCTCCCTAGACTTCGGGCCGCCTCGCAAGGGCGGCCTTTTTTCTGCCCAGAGGTTGCCTGCCGAGCGTCAGGCCGCGAGGATCACCCGGTCCCGGCCGTCGCGCTTGGCGGCGTAGAGCGCGGCATCGGCGCGGCGAAAGAGCGACTCGCCGCCTTCCTCGAGCTGGCGCGTGGCGAAGCCGAGGCTGACTGTGGCGGTGACCGAACGGCCGTCGCCGACCGACACCGCCATCGCCCCCACGGTGGCGCGCAAGGCGTCGGCCATCTCCGCCGCCTGGGCGGGGTCGATCCGCGGCATGATGATCACGATCTCCTCGCCGCCGATCCGGCAGACCGTGTCGGCGTTGCGCATCCCGGCCATCGCCGCGTCGGCGATGTGCTTGAGCACCATGTCCCCGATCGCGTGCCCGTAGGTGTCGTTGACCCGCTTGAAATGATCGATGTCGAGCACGACCAGCGACAGGGACGCGCCGGTCTCCCGGGCGCGGGCGGTCTCCTCCTCCAGGCGCTCGGTGAACAGGCGGCGGTTGCCGAGCCCGGTCAGCCCGTCGGTGAGGGCCTGCGCCTCGAACCGCGCGAGCCGGACGACGTCGAGGGCCGTCCGGCGCGCCAGCTGGGCGAAGGTCGTGATGATCGAGGCGCCGACGAGCTGGAGGATGAGCTGCAGCGCGGTCGCGGTGTCGAGGGGGTGGTGGAGTTCCCGGACGGCCTTGATGGTGACGAGCAGCATGCAGAACGCCACTGCCGCCAGCAGGGCCTGCCAGCCCCGCTTCGCCGCCGGCTCGCGCGCCAGGCGCGCGACGTCCCGGAGCGGCGCGAGGGAGAGCAGCGCGATGCTCACAGCCAGGACGTCGAGAACCGGGCTGAGGGAGACCATGAGGCGCGGATCCCGGAATCGGACGAACGGTGAGCGGGGCCAGGTCCTGGACAAGGACCGGACAGAGACGATGTCTGCCGTGTTCGGCTTTCCCCTGGGGATGTATCGCGATTCATGTTTTTATACAAGACTATAGATGGCGGGATCGACAAAATCGTAAAAGTTAACGCCGAAATTCGATCGGCATATCGAGAAATTAAAGAAACAAGATCGTCGGACGGGGGTGGCATCCGATGTTTGTTCTTGAAAGCAATCGCACGATCGCAGTGCAACAAGACGCCGCGAAGACATGGTGGCGGATCGACGAAAATCGCTCATTCGCGCGTGCCGAGAGCCCGGCCAGGCCGTTTCCCGTAAGGAGCGCGGCTCGCATCCCCGGGGGTCGCGGACGAAAAAAGGGACCGCGCGGGGCGCGGTCCCTGATGTCGTCGATCTCGGGCGGGGCCGGCCCCGCCCGTCCGCGCGGCGTTCAGCGCATGGTCGGCATCACGAACTCGGCGCCGGCGCGGATGCCGGTGGGCCAGCGGGTCGTGATCGTCTTGAGCCGGGTGTAGAACCGCACGCCCTCCGGCCCGTGCATGTGGTGATCGCCGAACAGCGAGGCCTTCCAGCCGCCGAAGGAGTGGAACGCCATCGGCACCGGGATCGGCACGTTGATGCCGACCATCCCGACCTGGATCTGGTGGGCGAATTCCCGCGCCGCGTCGCCGTCCCGGGTGAAGATCGCCGTGCCGTTGCCGAACTCGTGCTCGTTGATCATCCGCGCCGCCGTCGCGTAGTCGGGCGCGCGCGCCACGGCCAGCACCGGCCCAAAAATCTCCTCCTTGTAGATCGTCATCTCGGGCGTCACCCGGTCGAACAGCGTGCCGCCGACGAAGTAGCCGTTCTCGTAGCCCTGGAGCGTCAGGCCGCGCCCGTCGACCACCAGCTCGGCGCCCTCGGCCACGCCGCGGTCGATGTAGCCCTTCACCTTGTCGCGGTGCTGCGCCGTGACGAGCGGGCCCATCTCGGCCTCCGGATCGGTGCCGGGACCGACCTTGAGGGCGCGCACCTTCGGGATCAGCTTCTCCATCAGCCGGTCGGCGGTCTCCTCGCCGATCGGCACCGCCACCGAGATCGCCATGCAGCGCTCGCCGGCCGAGCCGTAGGCGGCGCCCATCAGCGCGTCGACCGCCTGGTCCATGTCGGCGTCGGGCATCACCACCATGTGGTTCTTGGCCCCGCCGAGGCACTGCGCGCGCTTCCCCGTCCGCGCCGCGGTCTCGTAGATGTATTTCGCGATCGGGGTC
This sequence comes from Methylobacterium sp. EM32, assembly GCF_040593685.1. NCBI lineage: Bacteria > Pseudomonadati > Pseudomonadota > Alphaproteobacteria > Hyphomicrobiales > Methylobacteriaceae > Methylobacterium > Methylobacterium sp. EM32. The sequence goes on from NZ_JBEXZS010000077.1 coordinate 55,914, forward strand.
GAGCCGACGAAGGACACGGCGGCGATGTCGGGGTGGTGCAGGAGGGCGTCGACCGCCTCCTTGTCGCCTTGTACCACCGAGAACACGCCGTCGGGCAGGCCGGCTTCCTTCAGCCACTCCGCCATCATCAGGGCGGCGGAGGGGTCGCGCTCGGAGGGCTTGAGGATGAAGCAGTTGCCGCAGGCCAGCGCGACGGGGAACATCCACATCGGCACCATGGCGGGGAAGTTGAACGGCGTGATGCCGGCGACGATCCCGAGCGGCTGGCGGATCGCGCTGCTGTCGACGCGGGTGCCGACATTCTCGGTGATCTCGCCCTTGAGGAGCTGCGGCGCGCCGGTGGCGAACTCGACCACCTCCATGCCGCGCTGGATCTCGCCCTTGGCGTCGGACAGCACCTTGCCGTGCTCGGCGGTGATCACCGCGGCGAGCTCGTCGATGCGCTCCTCGAGGAAGCGCAGGAACTTGTTGAGGATGCGGGCGCGGCGCAGGGGCGGTGTGGCGGCCCAGGCCGGGAAGGCGGCGCGGGCGGCGGCGACGGCTGCCCCGACCTCGTCGGCGCTGGCGAGGGAGACGGTGCCCGATTGCTCGCCGGTGGCCGGGTTGAAGACCGGCGCGGTGCGGCCCGAGCGGCCGGCCGTCTGGGTGCCGCCGACGAAGTGTCCGATGGTGGTCATGGTTCTTGTCAGGTCCAATGGTAAACTGCGTCGAACTCACGCTGCTTCGCGAGCCGAACATCGACCGTAAATCTCCGCGTCATCCCGGGGCTCGCCGCAGGCGAGAACCCGGGATCCATAACCGCTGACGTGAACGACAAAGGCAGAAGCCGTCCCGCTTCGTCCTGTACCGTCAGCGTTTATGGATCCCGGGTTCCGCTCTCGCGGCCCCGGGATGACGTGGAGGGTATGAGGGGGGTTACGCCGCCCGCCGCAGCGCCTCGCCCAGCATCGAGGCCATCGTGTCGATGTGCTCGGGCTCCGCGATCAGCGGCGGCGACAGGGCGATGATGTCGCCGGTGACGCGGATGAGCAGGCCCTTCTCGAAGCAGTCGGTGAAGACGTCGTAGGCCCGCGCCCCGGGCGCCCCGTCGCGGGATTTCAGCTCGATGCCGGCGATGAGGCCGATGGTGCGGATGTCGATCACGTTCGGGCAATCGCGCAACGCGTGCATCGCCGCGTGCCACTGCGCCTGGACCTGGGTGGTGCGGGTGAGGAGGCCTTCCTCCTCGTAGATCTCCAGGGTGGCGAGGCCGGCCGCGCAGGCGACCGGGTGGCCCGAATAAGTGTAGCCGTGGAAAAGCTCGATCGCGCCCTCCGGCCCGTGCATCAGCGCGTCGTGCACCGCCCGCGTGGCGAAGACCGCGCCCATCGGGATCGTGCCGTTGGTGAGGCCCTTCGCGGTCGTGATCAGGTCGGGCGTGACGCCGAAATAATCGGTGGCGAAGGGCGCGCCGAGGCGGCCGAAGCCGGTGATGACCTCGTCGAAGATCAGCAGGATGCCGTGGCGGGTCGCGATCTCGCGCAGGCGCTCGAGGTAGCCCTTCGGCGGCACCAGCACGCCGGTCGAGCCGGCCACCGGCTCGACGATCACCGCCGCGATGGTCTCGGCGCCGTGGAGCGCCACCAGCCGCTCGAGGTCGTCGGCGAGATCCGCGCCGTGCTCAGGCTGGCCCTGCACGAAGGCGTTGCGGGCGAGGTCGTGGGTGTGGCGCAGGTGGTCGACGCCCGGCAGGAGCGGGAACATCCGGCGGTTGTTGACGAGGCCACCGACCGAGATGCCGCCGAAGCCGACGCCGTGATAGCCGCGCTCACGCCCGATCACCCGGGTCCGCGTGCCCTGGCCGATGGCGCGCTGGTAGGCGAGCGCGATCTTGAGGGCGGTGTCGACCGATTCCGAGCCCGAGCCGGTGAAGAACACCCGGTCGAGGGCGCCGCCGGGCGCGAGGGCGGCGAGGCGCTCGGCGAACTCGAAGGCGATCGGGTGGCCCATCTGGAACGAGGGCGCGTAGTCGAGGGTGGAGAGCTGGCGCTCGACGGCCTCGGCGATGCGCCGGCGGCCGTGGCCGGCATTGACGCACCACAGGCCGGCGGTGCCGTCGAGGACCGTGCGGCCGTCATCGGCCGTGTAGTGCATGCCCTCGGCGGCGACGAGGAGGCGCGGTGCCGCCTTGAACTGGCGGTTGGCCGTGAACGGCATCCAGTAGGCGTCGAGGCTCGGGCGGTTCAGGCGCGGCGGATGGGCGTTCATGGTCGGGTCCTCTGGGGCGCGATGGCCGAGAGACAAGCCCGTTCCGGCAAGCGCAACAAGTCCTTTTCTGATCCCCCGTAACCCGTTGACGGAGCGTGCAGCCGGACTAGGGTGTTGCCCGATCCGCAACAGCCTCAACAGGGAAGCCGGCGTGACCAACGACGAGGTGGGCGCGCGCCTGCGCCACGTGCGCCTCCTGCACGGCCTGTCGCAGCGGGCGCTGGCCAAGCGCGCCGGGGTGGTCAACTCCACCATCTCGCTGATCGAATCGGGCCAGACCAACCCGTCGGTCGGCGCCCTCAAGCGCATCCTCGACGCGGTGCCGATCGGGCTCGCCGAGTTCTTCTCGCTGACGCCGGAGCGGTCCGAGAAGGCGTTCTACGCCAGCGAGGAACTGGTCGAGATCGGCAAGGGCCGGATCTCCTACCGCCAGGTCGGCGACAACCTGTTCGGGCGCGCCCTGCAACTGCTCAAGGAGCGCTACGAGCCGGGCTCCGACACCGGCCGGGTGCCGCTGGTCCATGACGGCGAGGAGGGCGGCATCGTGCTCTCAGGGAGGCTCGAGGTGACGGTGGACGACGAGCGCCGGGTGCTGGGGCCCGGCGACGCCTACTACTTCTCCAGCCGCCGGCCGCACCGCTTCCGCTGCGTCGGGCCGAATCCCTGCGAGGTGGTGAGCGCCTGCACGCCGCCGACCTTCTGACGGCCTTGCAGCCCGCAATCGTATACAATATTCATCAGCGCGAACGAGTGGAGTCGAGAACATGGCCGTGACGGCGCGCGCGCGGGGAGCCCGATCCGTCGCCGGAGGGATCGGCCACCGGACCGTCTCGGCGGCGGTGGCGGAGGCCCTGCGCCAGCGCATCCTCTCGGGCGCCCTGGCGCCGGGTTTCCAACTGCGCCAGGACGCGCTGGCGGAAGAATTCGGCATCAGCCGAATCCCGATCCGCGAGGCTTTGCTGCAACTCGAAGCTTCCGGCCTGGTGAAGATCGCGCCGCATCGCGGCGCGGTGGTGACCGGCCTCTCGGTCGAGGAGATCGAGGACGTGTTTCAGCTCCGCGTCTCCCTGGAGCCGCAATTGCTGATCCTCTCGGCCCGCCACCTGACGCCGGACGACTTTTCGGAGTTGCGCGCCTTGCGCGACGAGTACAGCGCGGCCTTGAAGGTCGGCACGGTCGAGATCTGGGGCGAGCTGAACCGGCGCTTCCATCTCGGCCTCCTGCGCCATGCCGGCCGGCCGCGCTCGCTGGCCATCGTCGCCGGCCTGCTCCAGGATTGCGACCGCCCGACCCGGCTCCAGCTCTCCGTCTCCGGCGATGTCGCCCGCGCCGACATGGAGCACACCACGATCCTCGACCTGTGCGAGGCGGGGGAGGTGGTGGCGGCGGCGAACCTCCTGCGGATCCATGTCGAGCATGCCGGGCATTCGCTGGTCGAGATCTATAGGAAGTCGGCGGCGGCAGAGTGATGGTTGCCCGCGGGCAATACTGATCGGTAGCATCAATCAACTATTTTGATTTTTGAATCCTATGCGTGATTCCAGGGCGATCATTCGCGAGAACCCGGGACGACGCAGGGCGTGCAATACGATGTCAAATCAAATGACTTCCAACAGATAGAGCGCGGGATCCCCTCTCCCGAGTGGGAGAGGGGTAGGGGTGAGGGTGCTACGGTTCTGAGTTGGCGCTTAGCGCCGAGCTACCATCACGACGTTCAGCGGTTCACACTGAAGCGCGCCACCCTCACCCCCGGCCCCTCTCCCACACGGGAGAGGGGAGGCGCGCTCTATCCTGAATGCGAACCGATCAAGCGGAAGCCGTATGACAGTCGCATCCCGACGAGCGGATTACCGTAAGGTCGCTTGACCCAGTCGCATATTTTATACAATCTACGAATCGAGGCAGCGCAGGGGATCGCACCGTGCCCGACACCGCACTCGAGACCAGGGGGCTGACCAAGGCGTTCGGCGGTTTCCGGGCGGTGCGGGGGCTGGATCTCAAGATCCGCCGCCACGCGATCCACGCGCTGATCGGCCCGAACGGCGCCGGCAAGACCACGGTGTTCAACCTGCTCACCAAGGTCCACGTGCCGACCGAGGGGCAGATCCTCTACGAGGGCGCCGACATCACCCGCGAGAGTTCGGCGGCCATCGCCCGGCGCGGGCTGGTGCGCTCGTTCCAGATCTCGGCGATCTTCCCGAACCTCTCGGTGCGCGACAACGTCCGGGTCGCGCTGCAGCGCCGGCTCGGCACGCAGTTCCAGTTCTGGCGCTCCGGCCGCACGCTCCGGGTGCTCGACGAGGAGGCGACGCGGCTCCTCTCCGAGGTCGGCCTGGCGGAAGCCGCCGAGGCGCGCGCCGCCGATCTCTCCTACGGCCGCAAGCGCACGCTCGAAATCGCCACGACGCTTGCCCTCGATCCGCCCTTCCTGCTCCTCGACGAGCCGACGCAGGGCATGGCGATCGAGGATGTCGACCGCATCAAGCGGCTGATCCGGCGCATCGCCAAGGGACGCACCATCCTGATGGTGGAGCACAACATGTCGGTGGTGGCCGACCTCTGCGACACGATCACGGTGCTCCAGCGCGGCGAGATCCTGGCCGAGGGACCTTACGCCGCCGTCTCGACCGACCCGGCGGTGCGCGCCGCCTATCTCGGAGGCGGGCATGGCTGAGACCGTCCTCGAAACCCGCGGCCTCCAGGCCTGGTACGGCGAGAGCCACGTGCTCCACGGCATCGACCTCACGGTGCGGGAGGGCGAGTGCGTGACGCTGATCGGCCGCAACGGCGCCGGGCGCACCACGACCTTGCGCGCCATCCTCGGCCTAACCGACCGGCGCGCCGGTTCGGTGCGGGTGCAGGGGCAGGAGGCGATCCGGCTGCCGCCCCACCGCATCGCCCGCCTCGGCCTCGGCTACTGTCCGGAGGAGCGCGGCGTCTACCGCACGCTGACCACCCGCGAGAACCTGACCCTGCTGCCGCGCCTCGGCGAGGGCGGCCTGCCGCTCGACGAGGTGCTGGCGCTCTTCCCCAACCTCGCCGAGCGGGCCGACAGCTATGGCGGCCGGCTCTCGGGCGGCGAGCAGCAGATGCTGGCGCTCGGGCGCATCCTGACGACGGGCGCCCGCATCCTGCTCCTCGACGAGATCACCGAGGGGCTGGCGCCGGTCATCGTCGAGGCCCTGGGCCGCGCCGTGGCGCTCCTGAAGAGCCGCGGCTTCACCATCGTGCTGGTCGAGCAGAACTTCCACTTCGCCCGCCACCTCGCCGACCGCCACTACGTCGTCGAGCACGGCCGCATCGCCGCGGAGATCGCGGCGCACGAGGTCGCGGCGCGGGAGGAGGAGGTCGGGCGGTTGCTCGGGGTGTGACGAGACGAGAAGACGTAGAGCAGGCCACCACATCTCCAACACACAGGGTCATCCCGGGTCTCGCCGGAGGCGAGAGCCCGGGATCCAGAAGCACGGACGGTTCAGGATCAAGCGGAATTCTCTCCGCCTCTTTCTGAACGACCTGCGTTTCTGGATTCCGGGTTCCGCTGCGCGGCCCCGGAATGACGCGGAGGGTGGAAGATCTGTTGTTTGACGAATTCTATCGGACTGGTTCGGCGGGCGCCTGTCGTCGAAAAGCAAGCATCGTCCAGGCAAACAAGGAGGCGGGAATCATGCGGTCGCGTGTCATCGGGTGCGCCCTCGGTCTGGCGCTCGCGGGCGTGATGTCGGGGGCGCTCGCCGCCGACAAGGTCAGCGAAGGGGTGGTCAAGGTCGGCATCCTCAACGACCTGTCGGGGATCTATTCCGACTTCACCGGCCGCGGCTCGGCGGTGGCGGCGCAGATCGCCATCGACGAGATGGGCGCCAAGGTGCTCGGCGCGCCGGTCGAGCTCGTCGCCGCCGACCACCAGAACAAGCCCGACATCGCCGCCAACCTCGCCCGCGAGTGGTTCGACCAGGGCAAGGTCGACATGATCGCCGACTTCCCGACCTCCTCGACGGCGCTCGCCGTCATGGAGATCGCCAAGCAGAAGAACCGGGTGACGATGCTCTCGGCCGGCGTCGCCATGGCGGCGATCACCGACAAGTGCTCGCCGCTCAGCGCGCAATGGATGGTCAACACCTACGCGCTCGCCGCCGGCACCGCCAAGGCCCTGCTCAAGGCCGGCAAGAAGAGCTGGTACTTCGTCACCGCCGACTACACCTTCGGCCATTCGCTGGAGAAGGACGCGGCCGCGGTGGTCGAGGCCGAGGGCGGCAAGGTGCTGGGCGTCTCGCGCCATCCGTTCCCGGGCGGCGACTTCTCGTCCTACATGCTGAAGGCGCAGGGGACCGGCGCCCAGGTGATCGCGCTGGCGAATGCCGGCAGCGACACCATCAACGCCGTCAAGCAGGCCGCCGAGTACGGCATCGGCCGCAGCGACAAGCAGGTGATCGCGCCGCTCCTCACCTACATCACCGACGTGAAGAGCCTCGGCCTCGCCAAGGCCCAGGACATGTACCTGACGGAAGCGTTCTACTGGGATTACGACGACCGCTCGCGCGCCTTCGCGGAAAAATACTTCGCCAAGATGAAGCGCATGCCGAGCGCCTCGCAGGCCGCGATCTACTCCGCCGTCCTGAGCTACCTGAAGGCGATCGAAGCCGCCGGGACCGACGAGGCCGGGGCGGTGATGAGCCAGCTGCGCTCCATGACCATCGACGACGCGGTGATCCGCAACGGCAAGCTTCGGGCCGACGGGGCGCTGGTGCACGACCTGTTGCTGCTTCAGGTGAAGAAGCCGGCCGAGTCGAAGCGCGACTGGGATTTCTATCACGTCAAGGCGGTGCTCAAGGGCGACGAGGTCTACCCGAAGCCGAGCGACGCCTGCCCGCTGAACGCCAAGGGGTGACGCGACGCCGCCGTGCATAACCCTCCCCCCTCTGCGGGGGAGGGTGGTCCCTGCGTCAGCAGAGGCCGGGAGAGGGGCAGCTCGACGCTGATCCAGGGGGCGCCCGTCCCCACGGTCGCGACCACTCCGGAAGCGGCGTCCCCTCTCCCGCCCCGCTTCGCGGGGCACCCTCCCCCGCAGAGGGGGGAGGGATCTCCTCGGATCCCGATTCGCTTTCTCCCCGGTCCCCCCATGTCGGACATCACCCTCCAGGCCTTCATGGCCCAGCTCACCATCGGGCTCATCGGCGGTTGCTTCTACGCCATGCTGAGCATGGGGCTGGCGATCATCTTCGGGCTCCTCAACATCATCAACTTCACCCACGGGGCGCAGTTCATGATGGCGGCCTTCCTGGCCTGGATCGGGCTGACCCAGGTCGGGCCCTGGCTCGGCCAGCCGGATCTCCAGGTGAATTTCTGGCTCGCCCTGGTGCTCGCCCCGGCCCTCGTCGCGGTCTTCGGCATGGCGATCGAGCGCACGCTCCTGCGCCGGCTCTACCACCTCGATCACCTCTACGGCCTGCTCCTCACCTTCGGGGTCGCGCTCGTGATGGAGGGGGGCTTCCGCTACGTCTTCGGCGTCTCCGGCCAGGGCTACGAGCCGCCGGAGATCCTGCAAGGTCCGGTCGATGTCGGCTTCATGCTGCTACCGAAATACCGGGTCTTCGTGGTCGTCGCCTCGCTGCTGATCTGCCTTTCCACCTGGTACCTCTTCGAGCGCACCAAGCTCGGCGCCTATCTGCGGGCCGGCACCGAGAATCCGCGCCTGCTCCAGGCCTTCGGCATCAACGTGCCGGTGATGATCACCCTGACCTACGGCTTCGGCGTCGCGCTCGCGGGCATCGCCGGGGTGCTGGCCGCGCCGATCATGCAGGTCACACCCCTGATGGGCGGGAGCCTCCTCAACATCGTCTTCGCCGTGGTGGTGATCGGCGGCCTCGGCTCGATCCTCGGCGCGATGCTCACCGGCCTCGGCCTCGGGCTGATCGAGGGGCTGACCAAGGTGGTCTACCCGGAGGCCTCGACCGTCGTGGTCTTCGTCATCATGGCCCTGGCGCTGCTGCTGCGCCCGGCCGGCCTGTTCGGACGCGAGGCGTGAGATGAACACGAAAACGCTCTTCGCCGCCCTCGTCGCGCTCCTCGTCCTGGTGCCGCTGGTGCCGGGGCTGATCTACCCGATCTTCGTCATGAAGGTGATGGCCTACGGGCTGTTCGCCTGCGCGTTCAACCTCCTGCTCGGCTTCACCGGCCTCGTCTCCTTCGCCCACGCCGCCTTCCTCGGCACCGCCGGCTACGTCACTGGCGCGCTGATGATCCGGCTCGGCGCCCACCCGCTCGGGGTGCCGGCGGCCTTCCTGGCCGGCGTCGCGGCCTCCGCCCTCGTCGGCTTCGCCATCGGGGGGCTGGCGATCCGCCGGCGCGGCATCTACTTCGCGATGATCACACTCGCCCTGTCGCAGATCGTCTACTTCCTGGCGGTGCAGTTCCGCTGGACCGGCGGCGAGGACGGGCTCCAGGGCATCCCGCGCGGCACGCTCCTGGGCCTCGTCGACCTGTCGTCCGACACTGCGATGTACTACGTCGCGCTGGCGCTCTTCGCCGCCGGCTTCCTGTTCATCGACCGGGTGGTGCACTCGCCCTTCGGCCAGATCCTCCAGGCGGTGCGCGACAACGAGGCCCGCGCCGTCTCGCTCGGCTACGACGCGTCGCGCTTCCAGCTCCTCGCCTTCGTGCTCTCGGCGGCGCTCGCCGGCTACGCCGGCGCCCTCAAGGCCCTGGTCTTCGGCCTCGTCTCGCTCAACGACGTCTCGCTGCACACCTCGACCGAGGTCGTGCTGATGACCCTGCTCGGCGGCGTCGGCACCCTGTTCGGGCCCCTCGTCGGCGCGGCCCTGGTGGTCGGCCTGCAGAACTACCTCGCCACCATCGGCGACCTCGTCACGGTGGTGATCGGCCTGATCTTCATCCTCTGCGTCTCGTTCTTCCGCCGCGGCGTCGTCGGCGAGTGGCTGCACTGGCGCCACCGCCGCGCCGCCCGGACGGCGCGTCCGCTGCCCGAGGCGGAGCATCCCCCGGTCGCCGAGGCGGCCTGATCCTTCCAACCGAAGAAAAACCCCAAGGAGACAGACCCATGTGGACAGGCGTCATTCCCGCCGTCACCACCAAGTTCACCGCCGACGGCGCCCTCGACCACGCCGAGATGGAGCGCTGCTTCGCCCTCCAGATGCAGGCCGGCTGCGACGGCCTCATCGTCTGCGGCTCCCTCGGCGAGGGTCCGATGCTGTCGCAGGACGAGCGCCTCGACGTGCTGAAGACCGCCCTGTCGGTCGCCGGTCCCCACCCGGTGCTGCTGACGGTCTCCGAGGCCGGCACCCGCGAGGCCTGCGACCTCGCCGCGAAGGCCGCCAAGGCGGGGGCCGCCGGCCTGATGGTCGTACCGAGCCCGATCTACCACACCGACGAGGACGAGACCGTCGCGACCCTGAGCGCGGTGGCCGCCGCCGGCGACCTGCCGGTGATGATCTATTCGAACCGCATCGCCTACCGGGTCGACGTGACGCCGCGGATCATGGAGCGGCTCGCCGCCGATTCCCGCTTCGTCGCGATCAAGGAATCCTCCGACGACATCCGCCGCACCACCGAGATCCTCAACCATTTCGGCGACCGGTTCGCGGTGCTGACCGGCGTCGACAACCTCGCCTTCGAGGCGCTGAGCGTCGGCGCGGTCGGCTGGGTCGCGGGCCTCGTCGTCGCCTTCCCGGAGGAGACGGTGGCGATCTACCGGCTGATGAAGCAGGGCCGGACCGCGGAAGCCCTCGAGATCTACCGCTGGTTCCGCCCGCTCCTCGACCTCGACGTCTCGACCTTCCTGGTCCAGAACATCAAGCTCGCCGAGGCGCTGGCGATCGGCTCGACCGAGCACGTCCGCATGCCGAGGAAGCCCCTCTCGGGTGAGCGCCGCGCGGCGGTCGAGGCGGTCATCCGCACGGCGCTGGAGCGCCGCCCCTCCCTGAAGCTCGCCGCGTAACGGAGCCGCCTTGCCCCGCGAGGTCGCCATCGTCGGGGCCGGCATCGTCGGCCTCGCCATCGCCCATCACTGCCTCGCCGAGGGCTGGCGGGTGCGGCTGATCGAGCGCGGCGGCGTCGCGGAGGGCGCGAGCTTCGGCAATGCCGGGGCGCTCGCCTTCACCGACGTGCTGCCGCTCGCCTCGCCGGGCATCCTGCGCAAGGCCCCGCGCTGGATGCTCGACCCCCTCGGGCCGCTGGCGCTGCCGCCGGCCTACCTGCCGCGGATCGCCCCCTGGCTCCTGCGCTTCTGGCGCGCGAGCCTGCCCGACCGCCACTGCCACGCGACGGAGGTCCAGTGCGGCCTGATGCGGCTCGCCGCGCCGGCGATGGCGGCGATGGTGGAAGCGGCCGGCCTCGCCGGGCGCCTGCGCCGCGACGGCAACCTCGAACTCTACGAGAGCGAGGCGGAACTCTCCGCCTCCGGGCCCGGCTGGGCCGCCCGGGCGCGGGAGGGCATCGCCTTCGAGCATGTCCGCGGCGCCCGGCTCGCCGAGCTCCAACCCGGCCTGTCGCCGCGCTTCGTCGCCGGCACCTTCACGCCGAACTGGATGACGGTCGACGACCCCCACCGTTTCGCCCTGGCGCTCCACGCCGACGTGATGGCGCGGGGCGCGACGCTCGTGCGGGGCGAGGTGCGGGACATCGCGCCCGAGGGCGGGGCCGTGCGCCTCACGCTCGCCGACGGCACGGTGCTCCGGACGGATGGTTGCGTGCTCGCCGCCGGGGCCTGGTCGCGGGAGCTGGCGCGCCGCCTCGGCGACCGGGTGCCGCTCGACACCGAGCGCGGCTACAACACCACCTTGCCGCCCGGCGCCTTCGACTTGCGCCGCCAGCTCACCTTCGGCGGCCACGGCTTCGTGGTGACGCCGCTCGCCACGGGCGTGCGGGTCGGCGGCGCCGTCGAGTTCGGCGGCCTCCACCGCCCGCCGAACTTCGCCCGCGCCGACGCGATGCTGCGCAAGGCTGCCGCCTTCCTGCCGGGCTTGCGCACCGAGGGCGGCCGGCCATGGATGGGCTTTCGCCCCTCACTCCCCGACAGCCTGCCGGTGATCGGCCCGTCGCGGGCGAGCCCGAAGATCCTCTACGCCTTCGGCCACGGCCATCTCGGCCTGACGCAGAGCGCTGGGACGGGGCGGATCGTGGCGGATCTGCTGGCGGGGCGGGCGCCGGGGGTG